>NZ_JBEXMX010000114.1:0-12140 GCF_040610755.1 Gordonia sp. NPDC003585
TCCCTCGGCCGGCGCCTCGGGCACCTCAGAGAGCGGTGGGGTGGTGGACGCTTATGCGCAGGCCAGAGCGCTAGTCACCTAACTCTTCGGATCAGCGGCCGCAACCACCCGCCGGCGCCCCGGCGAACCGCTGGTTGAGGAATCGCTGGGCGTCCACGCTCCACGGGAACAACGCGTCGCTGTGCTTGAGGCCGCGGTATTCCTGAAACGTCGTCGGGAGGCCGCGTCGGCAGTAGGTCGACGCAAGGGCTCGGACGTCCCCGGTGATCATGATCCCGTCACCGGTGGCGTCGGATTTGCCGACGCCCAAGAACATCGGAGCACGCGGAGTGCCGCGCGAACCCATGATGTTCTGTTCCGCGGCCGCGCGCATTCCTGGCACGTTGAGCAGGCTGCCGACCTGCGGGCGCAGCAACGACTCGTCGGTCAGGCCCGGATACTTGCTCGCGAAGTTGATGATGCACTCCCCGCGCACTTGGCTGAGCACCCGAACGCCCTTGGGTGACAGGTACTTCGAGATACCGAGACGGTAGGTCTCGTTGTAGACGGTCATCAGCGCCGGTATGACGCCCGCCCATTTCTGGCTGCCGTCGACATAGGCGAGATTGTGGATCGGATTGACCACCACCCCACCCGCGGCGGCACCGACAATGTTGAGCTCCGGGGCATAACGTGGCGCGATCTCGGCTCCCCAGCCGGTGGGGACGGAACCGCCCGAATAGCCGTACAGCCCAATCGGAGTGCGGACGGGAGCGCGCAGATACCGCAGCGCCGCGCGCACGCTGTCGAGGGCCGCGTGCCCCGCCTCCAGACCCATCGTCCAGCGCAGATTCCGGCCCTCGTAGTCGGGCACCACCACGGTGTACCCGGCGGCGAGCATCCCGGAGATCACCACGGCGTCGAGCGGCGAGTTCGACGTCGCACCACCACGCAGGGAGTACGACGGATCGCATTCGGAGCCGAGTGCGTCGTAGAAGGCGTGATAGGAGATCACCCGGCGCGGTGTACCCGGTCGCGCGCCGGGCGGCGAGATGATGGTGGTCACCGTCGCCGACGGCTTCCCGAACTGGTCGTTGGTGCGATACAGCAACTGCGTTGCCGTGGCCGGCAGCTGGCGCCCACTCAGGCCCAGCTGCACGACGCGGGTCTTCAGGATGGCGCCGGGCGCGCGTCCGGCGATCGGGCCATCCGGCGTGTAGAACGGGTCGGCGGACGGCGGGACCGGTGGCGCTGCACTCGCTGGCGAGGCGACAAGACCGCTGCCGACGAGAAGCGCCACGAAGACCGCGAGAACCGCACTGCGGAGAACCACACTGGGGAGAACCACACTGGGGAAAACCACACTGCGGCAACTACGCCGCGAACCATGAGCCATGGGAAAGATCATTGCGCATCGCCGACGACCGCGTCCGACGAACCTGCCACGCCCGGCCTCACCCGGCCGATTCGACCACCTCGACCACCGGCGACATCGCCACCACCACCGCGCCGATGACCGCGGCGATGAACGCCACGAGCGCCACCGGACCCCAGCCCGCTCGGGTGGTGTCACCGAGCAGCACGATGCCGATCACCCCCGGCACCACCGTCTCACCGACGACGAGTGACGCCGACGCGGCACTCACCGACCCGGTCTGCAGCGCGACCGTGAACATGTAGAAACCGGCCGGTCCACAAATGACCACCGCATACGCGGCAGGATCGGTCAGGATCGTCGCGAGATCGAATGGATCGACACCGTCGACAATCCGGATCGCCACTGCCATCAGCCCGAACAGCACGCCTCCGGTCAAGCCGGCGAGAACCGCGACACGAGACGTCATCAGGCGCAATCCGATGAGCGCGAGCGCAATCAGGCCGAGCGCCACTGCCAACAACGCCCAGTGCAGCCACCACTCGTTGTTCCGGCCTTCCTCGCCCGCGGCGAACCCGAGCGCCACGAGGGACACCACAACCACGCCGATCGCGGTCCAATCCCGGGGGCTCAGCCGCGCGCCGAGCACGATGGTGGCCAGCACCACGGTGACCACGAGGTTCGCACTCACGATCGGCTGCGCCAGGAACAGCGGGATCAGCCTGGCCGCCACCAGGTTTCCGACGAATCCCAGTCCGTCGAGGGCCAGGCCGGCGAGAAACGCCGCCGTCAGCATCGCTGTGATCGTCGAACGCAGCGACGGAGCCGCTCCGTCCGGGTGATCTGTGACGCTCTGCGCGCCCTTGGCCTGCAACACCGACGCGGTCCCGTAGGCGAGTGCCGCCACGACGGCCGCGACGATCCCGATCACCATGCGCCGATCACCATGGGAGTCAGTATTCACGCCACGCGGTCGTCGGGTGCGGGAGAATCGGGAATTGTGGAACCCTCAGATGCCGACGTCGACCAGTTCATCGCCGACCTGACGCCCGCGTCGCGCCGCGACAGTGCGACCAAGCTCTGTTCGCTGCTTCGCGTGATCACCGGCGCACAGCCACGGATGTGGGGCACGATCATCGGCTTCGGCAGCTGCCACTACACGTACCCGACTGGGACGCAAGGAGATTCACCGATCATCGGCTTCGCGCCACGCAAAGGCCAGACCACCGTGTATCTGCTCGACGGGGTGGACTCGCACGCAGAGGCGCTGTCGGCGCTCGGGCCGCACTCCACCGGAAAGGGATGCCTCTACCTGAAGAGCGTCGACCTCGTGAACCGCACGGTGCTCACCGGGATCATCACAGAGTCCATCCGAAGGGTCACCGACGACGACGTTCCCGGAGTGACGCTGACCGTCACCGACCCGCTGTGATGTCCTCGCCGGTGATGTCGGTGTCCCGCGGCGCGTGCCCGTAGCCGGTCGGCATGTTGGTCACGTCGGCCCGCTCGACCGCGGTGACCGCACTCGACGACGCCAGCACAACCCCACCGACGACGGCCGCGACAAACGCGACGATCGCCACCGGACCCCAGCCGGCCCGCGTCGTGTCGCCGAGGAAGATGATGCCGACCGCGCCGGGCACCACCGTCTGCCCGACCACCAGTGCTGCCGCGGCTCCGTTCACCGACCCGGTCTGCAGCGCGACGGTGAACAGATAGAACCCGCCGATTCCGCTGATGATCAGGGCGTAGAGGGCGGGGTCGGTGAAGAGTTCGGTCACCGACAGCGGGTCGACGCCGTCGAGAATCCGTGACGACACCGCCATCACGCCGAACACGACGCCGGCGATCAACCCGGTCGCCGACGCGATGTGGCTGTGCAGAAGACGCATGCACAGCAACCCGAGCCCGATCAGCAGCGGCCCGCTCACCAGCACCACCCAGTGCATCCACCGCTCGTTGTCGGTGCCCTCGCTACCGGCCGCCACCGCGAGCAACACCAGCGCCACGACCACCACCGCGCCCGCGATCCAGTCCCGGAGGATCAACACGATCTTCAGGACCACCATCGCCAGGAAGGCGGTCGCGACCAGGCGGGACGAGATGATGGTCTGCGACAGGAACAGCGGGATCATCCGTGCCGACGCCAGCGTCGCGACGAACCCGATGATGTCGAAGATGAACCCGATCAGGAACGGCAGGGTGAGCATCGTCGCGACCGTCGACCGCAACGACGGGTGCGCCTTCGCCGACTTGCGTCGTTCCTCACGGATGGCGGCGCGCTGCGACACCTGCTCGGCGCCGAGTGCCTGAAGCACTGCAGCGGCCGCGAAGGCGAATGCGCCGACTACGGCGACGACGATTCCTGCGGTCATCTACTGGCCGGGGCTTCCATGTTCGGCGATCACATCAAAACCGTACCGACCTCGCCGCTCCCGCGTACGCGCTCGTCGGTGTTCCGTGATGACGTTCTCAACCCTCTCGATGGGTGGTGGTAGCTCAGGAAGCGGTGGAACTCTTCGAGTCAGCGACCCGCCCGCCGACGTCGTCGGCGATCGTGGAGGCAGGAAGAGTGAAGTCGTCCAGAACGGTTCGCGTGAGAAGTCTCCGAGGTAATAGTGCCCTCGGAGGCACGCCACGCGGACCGTCTCGGACACGACGTCCATCAACCCGGGAAGAGGGTCGTCATCGAGGGCGATGTCGCAGTCGCGGCGATCAGTATGATTTTGTGGTCGGATTCCGGACACAAAATCATACTGATGGCCGAACCCTCTGGTCGGCACTCGTGGTCACGGTGGAAATCCTGCGCTCGTGGACCCCTCGGGGCCCGAACCGGCACAGAAAGTAGGGGAAGAAGTTCTTCCCCTAGATTTGGTAGTCGGCTGCAGCCAGGTCGCCCTCCACATTTGCCCAGGTCAGAGGGACGGTCACCGAACTCTTCGGATCAGCCTGCGGTGAGCACGTCGGTGCCCACAAACTTCGCGAGTTCCTCCGGTAGCCGCACCGAACCGTCGGGCTGCTGGTGGTTCTCCAGGATCGCGACGAGCCAGCGCGTGGTCGCGAGCGTGCCGTTGAGGGTGGCCGCGATCTGCGGTTTGCCCGACTCGTCGCGGTAGCGCACCGAGAGGCGTCGGGCCTGGAAGGTGGTGCAGTTGGAGGTCGACGTCAGCTCGCGGTAGGTGTTCTGCGTCGGAACCCATGCCTCGCAATCGAATTTGCGCGCGGCCGACGACCCGAGATCGCCGCCCGCGACGTCGATGACGCGGTAGGGCACGTCGATCGCGGCGAGCATGTCCTTCTCCCAGCCCAGGAGTCGCTGATGTTCGGCCTCGGCGTCCTCGGGTTTGCAGTAGACGAAGCCCTCGACCTTGTCGAACTGGTGGACGCGGATGATGCCGCGCGTGTCCTTGCCGTAGCTGCCCGCCTCGCGACGGAAACAGCTCGACCACCCCGCGTAGCGCTTGGGTCCATCGGACAGGTCGATGATCTCGTTCATGTGATACCCGGCGAGCGGCACCTCCGAGGTGCCGACCAGGTAGAGGTCGTCGTCCTTGTCGAGGTGATAGACCTCGTCGGCGTGGGCGCCCAGGAAGCCGGTGCCCTCCATGACCTCCGGTCGCACCAGCACGGGCGGGATCATCAGCGAGAAGCCGTTCGCCACCGCCTTCTGAGCCGCCATGTTCAGCAGGCCGAGTTGCAGCAGCGCACCCTGGCCGGTGAGGAAGTAGAAACGCGAGCCCGACACCTTGGCGCCGCGCTCCATGTCGATCAGTCCCAGCGACTCACCGAGTTCGAGGTGATCCTTGGGGCTCTCGATGGGTCGGGGTTCGCCGACATGCTCGAGGACCACATAGTCGTCCTCACCACCGGCGGGCGCGCCGTCGCCGACGATGTTGGAGATGGCTCGATGTGCCGCCGCCGCTTTCTCGTCGGCCGCGGTCTGCCGGGCGACGGCGGCCTTCACCTGTTCGGCCAGCGTCTTGCCCTTGGCCAGCAAGGCCGCTTTCTCCTCGCCCTGCGCCTTGCCGACCTGTTTGCCGAGGGTCTTCTGCTCGGAGCGCAGAGCGTCCGCCTCGACGATCGCCGCCCGACGGGTGCCGTCGGCGTCCAGCAGGGCGTCCACCAGGCCTGGGTCCTCGCCACGAGTTCGCTGCGACGCCCGCACGAGGTCTGGGTTCTCACGCAGAATCTTCAGGTCGATCACGACTTCAAACCCTACTGGAGTGGCCGGTCACCGCCATCGGGGTGCCACAGCGAGGAATAGTCGTCGCGGCCGAACATCACGGCGGCGTCCGCCGCCGACGGGTGTCCGCCAAAGGGGTCGGCCCCGGCGGCGACCAGGGCGCGCACCACGTCGTCGTGCCCCTTGAACACGGCACCGGCCAGCGGTGTCTGCCCCTTGTCGTTGCCCAACCCGACGTCGGCGCCACGTGCGATCAGCGCCGCGACCGTGTCGACGTGCCCGTGATAGGCGGCCAGCATCACCAGTGTGTCGCCGGACTGATTTCGCAGGTCGACGGGTACGCCGGCATCCAGATAGGCACTCAGCGCGTCGGTGTCACCGGCGCGCGCCATGTCGAAAAGCCGCCCGGCCAGTTCCGCGATGTCGGGGTCGATGTCGTTGTCTTCGGCACTCACCATGGCGAGTGTAGGTGTGGCAACACCGGGCCAACAGGCATGATGGAGTGCGATGAACGACGACGACGAGCGTCGCGACACCGATGACGCACCATCACAGCGGCTCCCAGACGAGCCGACCGAGTCGACTGCCGACGAGCCGGCGAGCGTTGATTCCGAGAATGCGACCGAGCAACTCGGCGACCTCCACACCGACCCACCCGCCGACGATCTGTCTTCCGACGAGCAGACCACCGCATACGACCTCGGGGACACCACACAGCACGGCGTCGAACCCGGGTACGCCGAACCCGACGACACGGACCAGCCCGCAGCAACGCCGCCTCCACATGTGTCCGGCTGGCGTGGCGCAGTGGCGCGCAATCCGGTGCGGGTGGTGTTGTCGGCGATCATCATCGGTGCCGTGGTCGCTGCCGTCGTCGCGGTCGCCGCAGGTCTCTTCGACGACAGCGGCAGCGTCGGCCAGAGCGACATCGGCGAAAGTGAACGCATCGAGGACAACGCGTTCGCGAAGTCGGTTCCCGGGGACTGCCTGGATTGGCCGCCCGGAAACCCGGGTCAGCCGGCGAAGGTGGACTGCGCGCAGAAGCACCGCTTCGAGGTGGCCGGGGCGCTCGACACCTCGGTGTTCCCGGGCGCCGAGTTCGGCGAGGACGGTCCGTGGCCGGGCGACGCCCGGTTCGCCACCATCCGCGACGAGCAGTGCCCGGTGATCGTCAACGAGTACATGGCCGGTCGTCTCGATCCGCACGGAAAATTCTCCGTCGGCATGATGTACCCGTCGCAGTACGAATGGGAGCGGGGAGCACGGGCGCTGCGCTGCGGCCTGCAGCAATCCGGACCCGACGGCCAGCCCATGCAGTACTCCGGGCGGGTCGCCGACCAGGATCAGTCGCTGGTGTGGCCGGAGGGCACCTGCATCGGGATCGACCGCGCCACCCGCAAGCCAACCGGCTATCCGGTGAACTGCGCTGAGCCGCACGCATTCCAGACCACCGGCATCGTCGACTTGTCGGTCCGGTTCGGCGACCGCCTGTCGGGCAAACCGTGGCCCAACATCCGCACCCAGAACGACTACCTCGCCAACATCTGTCCCGTCCAGGCCGAACGGTTTGTCGGTGGCAAGGCCAAGTTCGAGGCCACCACCCTCAACGTGAACTCGTCGGTGATCCAGGAGGCGAGCTGGCTGGCCGGTAGCCGCAAGGTGGTCTGCTTCCTGGCGCTCCCCGACAAACGCGGCGGCTTTGCCACCCTCGTCGGCGACGCCAAGGGCGGCGGAGAACTATTGCTCATCAACGGCAAGCGGCCGGTCGCACCACCGCAAGCGCCTCCTGGCCGCGCACTCCCGACCCCGGTTCCGCTGCCGCCGGGCGTGCAGCCGAATCCGCAAGAAGTTCCGGCACCGGCGGGCTGATCGGGTGGCCGTACACATGTCCGACGACGACTTCGACGGGCTGGTCTCCGACGCGCTCGACACCATCCCGTCGGAGCTGACCGACGCCATCGACAACGTGGTTATCCTGGTCGAACCGCATCACCCGGAAGCACCCGACATCCTCGGGCTCTACCAGGGCGTCGCCCTGACCAGCCGTGACCACGACTACGGCGGCTTCCTCCCGGACACCATCACGATCTACCGGGAACCGATCCTCGCGATGTGCAACTCGCGCCATCAGGTGGTGCACGAGGTCGCGGTGACGGTCATCCACGAGATCGCCCACCATTTCGGCATCGACGACGAGTGGCTGCACGCCAACGGGTGGGGCTGATCCGGCGGGTTCGGTGATCGGCTCACTGGCCACACCTCCCCGTCGAACGACGACAGGGTTGCATTTCTCAGCTCATGGGGGCGGTCGCCGAACTCTTCGGATCAGCGATCTACCCCGCCGACGTCGTCGTCGATCGTGGAGGCGGGAAGGGTTGGAGGTCGGGGCCACTGGCCCGGATCGGGCCCCTGACGGTGGTCCTCCGGGCATGTGTCCCGGAAGCGAACACTGACGGGCCCGATCTCAGTCACCGTCGTCGGTCGTCGCGTTCCGCCGAACGCGACGCCAGGAACGCGCGCCCACAAAAGTAGGGGAAGAAACTTCTTCCCCTACCCTTGGAGTCCTCCCCCAGAAAATTCTCGCGGATGACTACGAACCTCGGGGAAGAAGTTCGTCCCCTAGATTTTGCGGGCCGCACGTTGACGCATTTCCCCAGGTCAGCGGCGTTGACACCGAACTTCGAGTCAGTCGACCGGAGAGACTCAGCCCATCGGCTCGTCGACCAGTGGTTCGTCGACGCGCCCGAACGGCGCCTGCTCGGCACCCCAGCGATGGACGACCCAGAGTCCGTCGACATATTCGAGTTCGATGCTGCCGGTGTTGCGTAGGTGGGTTGCCGCCGCGAACCGGGAGTCGATGCCGGACAGTCGGGCGGCGACCAGCCGGATCGCCGCACCGTGACTCACCACGTAGACGTCTTGCTGCTGCGGCCCGGTCAGGAACCGTCCGGCGAGATCCTCGACGACGGGCAGGTACCGGTCGTAGACCATGGCCAGCGACTCACCGCCGGGGATGCGCGCGTCCAGATCGCCGTGGTGCCAACGGTCCATCACGTCGCGGAACACGTCGTGCGCGTCGGCGTCCGTCCGGTCCTCGAGGTCACCGGCCTGAACCTCGTGCAGGCCCTCGACGACCTCGGTGTCGACCTCCCACACCGAGCCGATCAGTCCGGCGGTCTGCTCCGCGCGGCGGGCCACCGAACTCACCAGCACGGCATTCTCGGTCCGCGCGTTCTCGAGCGCGAAGCGAACGCCTTGGCGCACACCGAAATCGGTGAGAGCCGCGCCGGGCAGCGCGGTGTCGAGGCGGCGCATCACGTTAGACGTGGTCTCGCCGTGACGCACGAGATGAAGACGAGCCATCAGGACCCGTCTCCGGCGTCGTCGCCTCGACGCATGGCGTCGAGCCAGGCACGCGATCCCGAATGATCGGGCGGGGGTGACCCGACGCCGCGGTCGGCAGGCCACGAACCCAAGAACACCACCCGATCGCAGCGTCGCTGCAGGGCGGCGAGCGCCTCGGCAACCGCGTCGTCGTCGATGTGCCCGACGGCGTCCAAGAAGAATCGATAGTGTCCCGCCAACGTCCTGCCGTAGTCCAGATCTCGTTGGGGTCGCGATTCGATACGCGTCAAATCGACTCCGCGCGAAGCAAATTCGTTCATCGCGGCCATCAGGCTGCCCGGCTCGTTGGGTAGGTCCAGAATGACCGCGGTCCGGTCGGCACCGGTGCGGGCCGGCGGTGGCGCGGGATGCCCGACGATCACGAACCTGGTGGCTGCACCCTGCGCGTCGGCGATGCCGTCGGCCAGGACGGTCAGGTCCGACAGCGCCGCCGCCAGACCGGTCGTCACCGCGGCATCGGCCTTGCCGGCCGCGACGTCCTGAGCGGCCGCGGCATTCGACACCGACGTCACGAACTCCGCCCCGGGATAGAGCCGGGCCACCGAACTCCGCACCTGAGCGGCTGCCACCGGGTAGGCCGCGACGGTCCGCACCTCGTCCGGCGCGAGCGCGGTGCGAGCGGCGATCGTGAAGGCGATGTCGAGCGTCGTCTCACCGAAGACCTGAACCCGACCCTTGTCGCCGGCGCCGGGCGGGATGAGTGCGTCGGCGGTCGCCGAGACATTTCCTTCCAGCGTGCTCTCGATCGGGACACATCCATAGTCGGCGGCACCGCTGCGCACCATCTCGATGGTCGCGCCCGGACTGGCAGCGGCAACCCGCTCGACTCCCTCACCGAGCCTCAGCGATTCGGCGATGCGCGGGGTCGCAAGGGCCTGATCGAGCGCCATCTCGGTGAAGGTGCCGGCAGGGCCGAAGTACGCGAACACGGACACTCCACGACAGTAGTCGACACCTGCGACCGCTCGCCGCGAGGAGAAGATGAACTCCTTCGGGTGCTTTTGTTCATCCTGGCGTTGACTCCACTCACAGTCTCGAATTAGGTTAGGGTTACCTTGCAAGCCCGGCACGGGCGTTTCCGATCCGAGAGAGACACCGACATGACCCGAACCGTCACCGACCGTCCGACGGATGCCGAGATGATCCAGACGGCATGTCGTCGGGTCAGCGACGCGATCCTCGCCGTCGAGGGTGCCGAATCGACCGGGACCGACACCGGTGCCATCGACCCCATCGCGGTCAACGTGGTGCATCTCTTCGAGTCGCAGGCGTTTGTGCTGGTACCGACCGGTGGCGACGCGATGGCGGCGGTGGTCGACGCTCCCGACGGGGTCGCGGCGATGCTGGAGATCACCGATTGCGCACCGATCGACCTGCGCGAACGGGTGCGGTCGCTGATCTGGCTGAAGGGCGTCCTGCACCCGGTTCCGGCCGACCTCGAGCGTGACCTCGCGATCGAGATCGCTGCCGAGCATCCCGACGGCGGCCTGCTCGACATCGGGCACGGCAGTTCGATGCTGCGGCTGCAGATCGACTCCGCGGTGATCGCGAGCGGTTCCGGCGCGGCATCGGTGAGCGCTGCCGAGCTGGCCGACGCCACCCCCGACCCGTTCTGGGAGTACGAGAACGGGTGGATCGCCCACCTCGACGCCGACCACGCCGACATCATCGACCAACTGGTCCGACGCCTCCCGCGGCACCTCCGCAAGGGGCGCATCCGCCCGCTGGGTCTCGACCGCTTCGGCATCCGCTTCCGCATCGAGACCGTCGACGGCGACTCCGACGTGCGGCTCCCCTTCCCCCGACCGGTCACCGACGTCTACGAACTCTCGCACGCACTGCGTTCGCTGGCGGGTTGCCCGTTCATGAACAGCCTCCCCGACTGACCGGCCCCCTGCGGGGATCGCCGCACCGTAATCTGGCCGCCATGGCCCTCTCGCCGCGTGCCCTGTGGAACCCGTCGGGTTCGCACGGCATCGAGGTGATCACCGACCCCACCCAGCGTCGGGCGCTGTGGATCGAACTGGCCATCGTCGGGGTCCTGAGTTTCGGCTTCTCCGCGATCTACGCCGTCCTGTCGCTCATCGAGAGTCAGATGGCCGGCGGTATCGGCGGCACCACGGTTGCCCTCAACCCGAGCCGCTCGGAGTTCGACGTCATCGACGCGATCCGTCAGGTGATGAGCGGGCTTCGACTGTTCGCGATCGCCGCGCTGGGCGTCTACCTGCTGTGGCGCAGCGGCGTCGGGTTCGCCCAGGCCGGTCTGCGTCGTCTCTCGCCCCGCCGCGACGTGCCGCCCGGTCTGGCGTTGGCCGCGGTGATCGGCCTGCCCGGGCTGGCCCTGGTGGCCGTCGCCCGCGCGCTGGGCGTCAACGCTCACCTGGTGCCCGCGACGGCGGACACGTGGTGGCAGTGGCCGGTGCTGATCCTGGTTGCGGTCGGTAATGCCGCGGCCGAGGAGATCATCGTGGTGGCCTACTTCATCACCCGGCTGCGCCAGCTCGGTGTCGGCGAGAATCGCGCGCTCGCCGCGAGTGCGGTGTTGCGCGGTACCTACCACCTGTATCAGGGGCTCGGCGCCGGCCTCGGGAACGTGGTCATGGGCCTCGTGTACGGCCGCTACTTCCAGATCTGCGGACGCACCTGGCCGCTCGTGATCGCCCACGCCGTCATCGACGTCGTGGCATTCGTCGGATATGCCCTGCTCAGCGACCACCTGTCGTGGGTGGGCTGAAGCCTTCTGCCGCTCCCTGAGGTGCGAGCTTGCGAGCCTCGAAGGGCTCGCGAGCCGACAATGTCCGGCTATCTAGGGAACTCTGCGGGGCTCTCGTCAGTACATTGGATGTGATGAACCAGCCGGACCCGCCGATGATGCGTAGGCAGGGTCCGCCGAACCCGCCGCCGCGAGGCCCTCAGCCGCCACCTCGCCCGTACCAGGATCCGCGTGGTCCGCAGCGACCCCGACCACCCCAGCCCGACGCCGCGACCGTCCGCTCGGCCGGCCGACCGGGTGAGATCTATCACCCTCCGCAGGCGTGGTCGGCCGTTCCCGGCACTCACCGGCCGGACGACCGACGGTCGGGCAACCGCCCACCCGGGGCACGCGAGTACGCGCCGACGCAGAAGCCGGAGCCCATTCCGGCGGAGGCGCCGCGGCCCGCCAGGCCGTCCCATCGGGACCCCGACCACCGACGCTCC
>NZ_JBEXMX010000115.1:0-12119 GCF_040610755.1 Gordonia sp. NPDC003585
AATCCCACCAAACCGCCTAGCATTCAACATGACTCGTTGATCACCACGCGTGATTCCACGCCGATCCGAAGTCCACCACTCCACGGGGCACTACCCTTTCCAGTTCGATGCGCCCACTGTGAACCGTCAGCGAGATTGGCGAATTGTCATCTACGGTGCCCTGATTTTCATCAGATTGGCGGGCCGTGACAAGTGCGTTGCTCCCGAGGCCTGGCGTTGCGCATGAGGCTCGTGTGGCCTGGCGGCCCGCATGTCCTTCAGGTTCCGAGACCCGTGCGGGACGTCGCGTAGGAAGGGTCGGCCTCCCCGTAAACACTTGCCCCCTTCCGCCTCTCTTCACTTACGTCACTGTGACGAAACAGTTTGAGGACCCCCGGTTCGACTACGAACGCAACGCGCGAACCACCTGTCTCACTATGAGCCTTGGCGCTCCTGCGTCCATACCCTTCCTCATGGCGCCCGACATGCCCGCCGCAGCCGCAGCACCGACGTCTTTGTCATGCCGGGCGCGCCACACCTTCGATCGTGCCATCTTAAAGGCGTCCCGTGCGGGTCCGGCTTGCTTCGGCTTCGCAAACGCCATCCAATTGAAGACAAGCTCAACGACAACCGGTTGAACATACTTCGCGAATCCAGCGAGACCGGCGAATGCGGCTGTCAAGGGACATGTAGAACTGCCCACTGGTGGCCATCAAGACTGCCCGTAGGCGGTCACGTGGGGGTGCCCGGTGGCGGCCATGAAAGTGCCCACGAGACCACCACCGGGTTCGAGTTGGGGTTAGGTCAGGGCGGTGACTCCTTTCCCGGTGAGGGCTTGGGCCAGGCGCACGGAGTCGCCGCTGGTTTGGCAGAGGTGTGCGTGGTGCAGCAACCGGTCCACGGTGGCGGTGGCCAGCGTTTTGGGCATCAGCTCGTCGAATCCTGACGGGTGCAGGTTGGAGGACACGGCGACGGATTTGCGTTCGTAGGCGGCTTCCACGACGCGGTAGAGCCCTTCGGCGGCATCGGTACCCACCGGCAGCAGGCCCACGTCGTCGATGACGATCAGTTCGGCGCGCACGATTTTGGCGATCGCTTTGCCGAGGGTGTCATCGGCCCGGTGGGCACGCACGAGGGTGCCGAGTTGTTCGAGACTGAACCAGGCCACCGGCATACCCGCTTCGATCACTTTCTGCCCGAGGGCTTCAAGGAAGAATGTTTTACCGGTCCCGGCGGGCCCACACACCACGAGGTTCTCCCGCCGACCGACCCATTCGAGAGTTTGCAGGGCGTGTTGGGTGGGGATCGGGATAGAGGAGGCGGTCTCGTCCCACACGTCGAAGGTTTTGCCGGTCGGGAAGCTCGCCGCTTTGCGTCTGGAGGCGAGCATGGAGCGGGCGCGGCCGGCGGCCTCTTCGTCGAGGAGTGCTTTGAGGACGTCGGCGGGGTCCCAGCGTTGGGCGCGTGCGGTCGCCAGCACCTCGGCGGCGATGGCGCGGGCATGGGGCAGGCGGAGTTGTTTCATCAACGCTTCCACCTCGGCGGGCAACGATGCCAGTGTCGTGGTCATCGACCATCCTCCTCGGTGACGTCATCACTGTTGTCGATCATGGTGGTGCCCAGCATGTTCCATCCTTTGGTGCCTTGTGCCAGTGAGGTGGTTTCCGAGGCGTGCGCGCGGGTCAGGTCGAGGCCTTTGCTGGCCAGTACCGAGTCGAGGTCACCGGTGGCGAAGCGGCCATGCACCGCGGCATGCCCGAGTGCCCAGTCCACATCGGTGTGGCCGTGCAGGGCCGCCAACTCGACGGCGTGGGCCATTTTCTGAAACATGCGTTCGGTCCCGACGGCAGCGGCTTCTTTCAACCACAACCCCGCACCCTCACCGATCGCCAGGAACGACCGCTCGGCATCGGTGCGGGCCCGAATCCGGTAGTCGCCCGGCATTTTCGGGTGATACCCGGGGAAATGGGCGTCATCGACGGCCGGGATACCCCGAGTGGTTCGGGCATGGCGGGCCACCTCGCTCGGCCCACCCGCATCCAGGGCGCACACGATGACCTCATCGCTGCCGGAATGGTGCCGCACCCACACCGACTGACCCAATAGCGTTGCCGGAACCGAGTATTGACAGTGGTCGAAGGTGATCATCGGGGTGTTGTCGGGAACCCGGCGGGTCACTCCCAACCCCGTCGTGTGTGGCATGTCGGGGATCGGATGCAACCGCTGTCGTTCCTCGGCGAGCATCTCCACCGGACGCCGCCCGGTTGCCCGGTGCTCCCGATCATTGATCTGGGCCATGAACTGCTCACACGCCGCCTGCACCTGGGTGAACGACTCGTAGGCGTCGAGCAGGTTGGTGTCGGTCGGCACGATATCGGCTTTGGCCAGCTTCACCGCGTTTTCCACCCCGCCCTTGGTGGCGGGGTCGGCGGGCTCGCAGGTGAGCACGCTGACGCCGTAGAAGCGGCCGAAGCTGACCGCATCACGGTTGCGGACCGGAACCCCGGCGACATGCCCGGTGGTGACGGTTTTCTCGTTGTCGGTCAACACATACGTCGGGGCGCCACCGAGAATCCGGAACACCCGGTCCAGGCCGGCGAACACGCTCGGCGCGGTCCGATCACGCAACGGGATCACCACCCGATACCGGCACCACGCCAGCCACGCCACCAACAACACGACCTTGCGGCCATCAACGAGTGGGCCGTCACCGAAGTCGTACTGCAACCACAGCCCGGGTTCGGTGATCCACGGCCGGTGGACTCGTGTGTTCCCCAGTCGCCATTGACGGCGCTCAGGAAAATTCCCCAGTGATGCTCATCTAAATTCCCCACCCTGATCCGTCCCGGGGTTTCCGGAGGGCTCCTCTCAAGGGAGGATGAAACCTATGGCAGCAGGATCGAAGCGGTACTCGGCTGAGTTAAAGCGAGACGCCGTGGACATGGTGGCCCAGTTGGTGGCGCAAGGGTCGGCGGAGTGGCCGGCGATGCGCAAGACCGCGGATCTGCTGGGGGTGACCTCGGCGGAGACTGTTCGTCAGTGGGTTCGTAAGGCCCCGGCCGCTGATGCTGAGGGCGCGACCGCGAAGGCCGACAACGAGGAGATCCGCAGGCTCAAACAGGAGGTCGCCGAGCTCAAACGGGCCAACGGGATTCTGAAGGCGGCGTCGGCTTTCTTCGCGGCCGAGATCGACCGGCCACACCGGTAATTGTGGACTTCATCCGCACCCATCAGGGACACCGGGTGGGTGCTGCGGATGGTCTTATCTGGGGAGTCGATTCGATGTGCGCCGTGCTGTCTGAGCACGGCTGGCGCATCGCCCCGTCCACATACTACGACCACATCAACCGCGGGCCAAGCGTGCGTATGCGCGCTGACGCGCAGGTCATCGATGCGATCTTCATGCTCCGCAAGAACAAACCCCTGACCCGCGTTCTGGGCTCACGAAAGACGTGGATAATGCTGCGCGGCAACGGATTAGATGTTGCTCGGTGCACGGTTGAGCGGGTCATGCGGGAGATGGGATGGCACGGCGCGATCAAGAAGAAGCGGGTGCGCACGACCATTCCTGACACGGCGGCCAAGCGACCGACGGATCTGGTCGACCGGCAGTTCTATGCCGCGGCACCTAACCGCCTGTGGGTGGCCGATTTCACGTACTGCCGCACCGAATCCGGTTGGGCCTACGCTGCATTCGTGACTGACGTGTTCGCCCGCAAGATCGTCGGTTGGAAGGTGGCTACGGAGATGACGGTGAACTTGGTGACCGATGCGATTAACAATGCGATAGACAGCAGAACGCGTTGCGGGGTAGTCGATTTGAGCAAACTGGTCCATCACAGCGACGCCGGATCGCAGTACACTGCCATCGTGTTCGGGCAACGATTGGCCGAGGACGGGATCGCGGCCTCTATCGGCAGCGTCGGGGACAGTTTCGACAATGCCCTGGCCGAATCGGTGAACTCGGACTACAAGAACGAACTGGTCGACAACCAGCCCCTGTTCCATGGAGCTACCGAGCTGTCCCTGGGCACCGCCGAATGGGTGGCGTTCTACAACAGAGAACGGCCACACAGCTACTGCCACGACCTCACCCCCGACCGGGCAGAGCAACTCCACTACGATCGCATGCGCACCCTCAATCCGGAGGAAGCACTCACAACATGAGCTCTCCGGAAATGCCGGGAGGGATCATCCCGCGTGGCACCGCCAGTTAAGGCGGGCCTCCCGTGACGCTGATGGTCTCTGACCACTCACCAGCACACGGGAGGCCCGCTTTTCATGTTGACACGGGAGGACGATGTGGAAGTACACGCATTGCACAAACGGGGGTGGTCGATCTCGGCGATCGCCCGCCATACCGGACGAGACAGGAAGACGATTCGGGCCTACTTGAAGGGGGATCGTGTTCCGGGACAACGCAAGAAGCCAGAGGTCGATCCGTTCGAGCCATATCTGGCCTATGTGACGGCGCGGTTGATCGAGGATCCACATCTGTGGGCGCGCACGCTATGCGACGAACTCGAGGACCTCGGGTTCGATCAGTCGTATCAGACCTTGACCCGCCAGATCCGCCTGCGCGGACTGCGCCCGAAGTGTCAGGCGTGCGCCCAGGTGACCGAACGGGCGAATGCGGTGATCGAGCATCCGCCGGGTGAGGAAACCCAGTGGGATTGGGTGGAGTTACCCAATGCTCCAGCCGAATGGGGTTGGGGTCCAACAGCATTCCTACTAGTCGGCACCTTATCGCATTCGGGTCGGTGGCGCGGTTATCTGGCTCCGGATATGACCCGCCCGCACGTGATCGCCGGCATCGACCGAATCACCCGAAGACTCGGCGGCGTGACGAAGTCGTGGCGGTTCGACCGGATGGCCACGGTGTGTCACCCGGCCAGCGGCAGGTTGACGACCGAGTTCGCCGGGGTCGCCAAGCATTACGGCGTGTCGGTCGATGTCTGCCCACCCCGACGCGGCAACCGCAAAGGGATCGTGGAGAAGTCCAATCACACTGCCGCGCAACGCTGGTGGCGCACCGTGCCGGACGAGATCACCCCCGAACAGGCCCAAACGAGTTGCGACACGTTCTGCCGCACCCGCTCGGATGTGCGGATGCGCCGCACCAAAGATGGCCGGTCGAACGTGGCCACCGTGGCCAAACGCGAGCCCCTGAGCGCCCCGCCAGCGGCCCCGTACCCGGCCACGGTCACCGAGGTGCGCAAAGTGTCGCGTCAGGCGCTGGTGGCGTGGCGAGGCAACCAGTACTCGGTGCCGCCGGAACTGGCGATGAGCGAGGTCACCGTGGCCGAGCGTCTCGGCGGCGGCTATATCGACATCGCCACGGCCTCGGGCATCGTCATCGCGCGGCATCGCCTCGCCGCACCCGGGACCGGGGCTCAAGTGCGTGATCACGGGCATGTCGTGGCCCTGGACACCCTGGCCCAGGCCAGCGCGTCCTCGAGTCGCCGACCGCATCGCCGCAAGGAACGCATCCCACCCGGCGACACCGCCCGCGAGGCTGCAGATGCGTTGCGCCACAACAGCACTGATTCATCCACGACCGACGCTGCCGCGTCGGTGATCGACATGAGCGTCTACGAACGCGCCGCACAGAACAGGACCCACCTGCCATGACCTCCACCAAGGAAACCGCACCGACTGCTACCGCGGCCGAGTCGAATACTGTTGAGCCACAGTCACAGTCAGCGATCTCGGTGTATCAGCAACTGCGTGGACATCTCGCGGCCCTCAAACTCGAGGCCGCCGCCGAAGCCCTGCCGCAAGTGCTGCAGACCGCTGGTGAGCAGGACTGGTCGATGACCCAGACCCTCGAACACCTGCTGGGTATCGAGGTCGACGCCACCGAAGCCCGCCGACTGGCCGGTCGACTACGGTTCGCGTGCCTGCCCACCCCGGCCACCCTCGAGGGTTTCGACTACGACGCCGCTCCCGGGGTGGACCGGGCGTTGATCCGCGAACTCGGCACCTGCGCCTACCTGGAATCGGCGACCAACGTGTTGCTCGTCGGCCCGCCCGGTACCGGCAAAACGCATCTGGCCGTCGGGTTGGCCCATGCCGCCGTGCACGCCGGATACCGCACCTACGTGACGACCGCCGCCGATCTGGCTGCGCGCTGCCACAAAGCGGCGATCGAGGGACGCTGGGCCACTTGCATGCGGTTCTTCGCCGGACCAACTCTTCTCGTGATTGATGAGCTGGGGTATCTTCCGTTGCCGGCCGAGGCCGCGTCAGCATTGTTTCAAGTTGTGGCACAACGATATTTGAAAACCAGTGTCGTGATCACCACCAACCGCTCGGTGGCCGAATGGGGCGAAGTCCTCGGCGACACCACCGTCGCCGCCGCCATGCTCGACCGGCTGCTGCACCGCTCGGTCGTCCTCAAACTCGACGGGGATTCCTACCGACTGCGTGACCACCACGCCCGCACCCAGAACCAGCGGGCAGCTACCGCACCAACCCGGCGGACGCTACAGTAGGAGCCGCCCGCATGGTGGGGAATTTCGGTGAGCACATCTGGGGAGAATTTTCGAGTCCCGTCACCATTGGGTTTTCACTTCCGCGACCGCACGGCGGGTGGTGCGTTGCGCGCCGGTGAAACCCAACGCGACGAGTTTCTCGTGTGCTTTATCGGCGCGGATTTTGCCGCGTGACTCGGTCACCCATCGTTCGATCTGCGGTAGGAAATCGTCGATCAGCCGGGCCCGGCGCACCGCCGGCGCCAACCCCGCAGCCCGATCCTCGACCGCCTTCTTCACCGTGTGATGGGAGCAGCCGCACAACGCGGCCGCCGCCCGATACGACCCCGTCAGGTCGTAGGCATTGAGTATGTCCATGAGTTCTCCGTCAGACTTCAAGAGGGTCTCTCTCGTGAGGTTCCGATACGACTAGGCATCGACATCGAAACCAACGGGAGAGGCCCCCACAGCGCAGACGCGCCGGATCAACAAGAAGACGTGGGCAAAATCGTGGCCACCAACGGGCACCTACCTGACCGCCAGCGGGCAGTCCTTATTGGCCGTCAGCGGGCACTTTCATGGCCGCACACGGGCAGTTTTTCATGGCCGTCGACATGCGGCGGACTGCGCCATTTCGGCTCTGCTGTAAGCGTTTGCAATTTTGGTTGCACCACGAAGAATGTCTTCACCCATCGCATGGAATTCGGATTCCGTATGTGGAACGATCCCTCGCACTGTGGCAATGCACATCGCGAGCCTTGCTACGGTCGTGACGACAGTTTGCGCAGGCTCGTCGCCATTCAGGTCAGCTTTGAGCTGAATAGTAAAATGCCGCTTGATAATTGGAATAAGACAGGCATCCTCAACCCCGGGGTGCTGTCGACGGAGTTCTGCGACCAGATCTTTCGCGGGCGCGAGCTGATTTGCAAAGATTCCTCCGAGCAACTCGCCGACTTGGTCGGCATCCATCGTGGTCGAACCGTTTGGTTGACTCGACGACCTCCCTCCGTTCGGACCCGGGTCCGGAGCGTCAGCGATGACCGAGAGCCGTCAAGGACTTACTGTAGTGATTGCTACGGCAAGAGATGACCTTGTTCACGGTTGTCAGAAGGGCGAATCAATGGCAGACACATCGCGGCGGCGGCGCGCCAACGGGGAGGCGTCGAGGTCCAAGATCCTTGATGCGGCAACCGAAATCGCCAGTGAACGCGGATACGAGGGAACCAGTATCAACTTGGTGAGCAAGCGGTGTGGGTTGCCGGCGAGTTCGATCTACTGGCATTTCGCCGACAAAGACGACCTCATCGCGGCGGTGATCGAGCGAAGCTTCGGTCGATGGCTTTCGGCGTGGAACATGCGCGAGGACGGGACGCCCCGTGACCGAGTCGCCGAGATGGCAATGCAGGTTGCCAAGGCGCTACTCGAGTCACCCGACTTTCTGCGGCTGGGGCTCATGCTCGCGTTGGAACGGAGACCCGTAGAACCACGCGCCCGCGAGATGTACCTCCAGGTACGTGCGCAAGCACAGAACCAACTGCGCGAAGCGGCAATGGACATATCTCCGGATCTCGACGCTGCCGCGCTCGATCAACTCGCCACCTATGCCATGGCAGGTGCCGACGGACTCTTCATCGCCAAGGAGATCGGCGGTGATTCGGTCGATCTGCCCGCCATGTTCGATCTCCATGGCCGCATGGTCATCGATGCCGCGCTCCAACTCGCCGAAGCAACCCGAGACGAGGACTCATGAACTCTCCCCTACCCACCGCCGACCTCGATGTTTGGGCGGACAGGCTACACAACGCGCTGACCGACAGTTCGCCCATTCCTCCGTTGAGCGACAGCATCCCCGACCTCGACGTCGCCGGCGCGTATGCGATCCAACAGCGCAATCTGCATCGCCTGCTCGGCGGAGGTGCGCGGCTGGTCGGCCGCAAGATCGGTCTGACGTCCGCGCCGATGCAGCATTTGCTGGGAGTCGACGAGCCCGACTACGGATTCATTCTCGACACCATGGTGTTTCCCGACGGTGGCTCGATTCGGCTGTCAACGCTGTGCGCGCCGCGGGTTGAGCCGGAGATCGCATTCCGGCTCAACCGACCCCTACAAGGGCCAGGTGTCAGCGTTGCCGATGTCCTCGACGCGACGGATGCGGTGGCCGCTGCCCTGGAGATCGTGGACAGCCGGATTACTGATTGGCGAATCACCCTGTGCGACACCATCGCCGACAACGCGAGCTCCGCCGCAGTTGTCCTCGGCCCCTGGGTGCCGATCAACGACGCACCCGACCTCGACGACATCTCCGCATCTCTACACGTCAACGGCCGGCAGGTCGACAACGGCGTTGCCACCGCGGTCCTCGGGCACCCCGCAGAGGCGGTGGCGTGGTTGGCAAACGCCTTGGCCGCATTCGACACCGGGCTGCAGGCCGGAGAGTTCGTCATGTCCGGATCGATCACCGCGGCCGTGTTCGTCCACGCCGGCGATGCAGCGGCCGCTGACCTGTCCGGCCTGGGCCGCGTCTCCATCGACTTCACCTGAGAGAACCAATGATGACCACAACACAGCGCTATCCCGTTGCCATCATCGGCTCGGGAAACATCGGCACCGATCTGATGATCAAGATTCTCCGCAGCGACGGGCCCCTCGAGGTGGTCGCCATGGTGGGGATCGACCCGAACTCCGACGGTTTGGCGCGTGCCCAGCGTTTCGGGGTCGCCACCACCGCCGAAGGTGTCGACGGGTTGCTCGCCATGGACGAGTTCGCCGATGTCCAAATGGTTTTCGACGCCACCTCCGCCGGTGCGCACCGCGCCAACTGGAGCAAACTCGAGCCCACCAAGGTTCGGGTGCTCGACCTCACGCCGGCGTCAATCGGCCCGTTCTGCGTGCCGGTGGTCAACCTCGATGAACACTTGGATGCGCCGAACCTGAACATGGTGACGTGTGGCGGGCAGGCGACCGTTCCGATCGCTGCCGCCGTCGGCGCAGTCCCCCCCCCGTGTCGTACGCCGAGATCATCTCCTCGATCTCCTCCAGATCAGCGGGCCCGGGAACTCGCGCCAACATCGACGAATTCACCGAGACGACCGCCACCGCGCTGCGCGAGGTCGGGGGCGCGCAACGCGGAAAAGCTGTGATGATTCTCAACCCGGCCGACCCGCCGATCCTCATGCGCGACACCGTGTATTGCCTCGTCGACGGGGACACCGACCATTCGGCGATCGAAGCGTCGATCATCGAGATGGTCGAACGGGTCAATTCTTACGTCCCCGGCTACCGGCTCAAGCAACGCGTGCAATTCGAGACGTTCACCGCCGATACCCCGCTCTACATTCCCGAGACCGGCAAGTTCAGCGGCACACGAGTCACCACGATGCTCGAGGTGACCGGCGCAACACACTACTTGCCCGCGTACGCCGGCAACCTCGACATCATGACCTCGGCCGCCAAAGCCACCGCCGAACGCATAGCCGCTTACGCCACCCAGTCCACCGGAGTCACCTCATGACCGCGATTTACGTCAGCGACGTCACCCTGCGAGACGGCATGCACGCGATCCGACACCAGTACACGACCGAGCAAGTGGTTGCCATCGCGACGGCGCTCGACACCGCCGGTGTCGATTCGATCGAGGTCGCGCACGGCGACGGACTTGCGGGTTCGAGCTGCATCTACGGTTTCGGTGCCCACACCGACCTGGAATGGATCGAAGCCGTCGCCGGGGCGGTCGAACGCGCCGCAGTTGCGACGCTACTGCTACCCGGGATCGGAACCGTAGGCAATCTGAAGGATGCCTACCGCGCGGGCGCACGAACAGTGCGGGTCGCGACACACTGCACCGAAGCAGACATCTCTGCCCAGCACATCGCGGCTGCCCGCGAACTCGGCATGGACACTGTCGGCTTTCTGATGATGAGTCATATGGCCACCCCGCTGGAGCTGGCCCGCCAAGCCGTCCTGATGGAGTCCTACGGCGCCACCTGCGTGTATGTCGTCGATTCCGGAGGTGCGATGACCATGCGTGACATCGCTGAGCGCTGCGACGCTTTGCGTGGAGTTCTGCACGGCGACACCGAGATCGGCATCCACGCGCACCACAATCTCTCACTGGGTGTGGCCAACTCGCTGGTGGCGGTCGAGCATGGCGCCAATCGTGTCGACGCGTCGCTGGCCGGAATGGGCGCCGGTGCAGGCAATGCGCCGCTGGAGGTGTTCGTGGCGGCCGCCACGCGAAGCGGTATCGACCACCGCTGTGATCTCAACGCGCTCGAGGACGCCGCCGACGACCTCGTCCGCCCGTTGCAGGACCGGCCCGTGCGCGTCGATCGCGAAACGCTGACCCTGGGCTATGCCGGCGTGTACTCCAGCTTCCTGCGCCACGCGGAGACCATCGCCGAACGCTACGACATCGATGCCCGCAGCTTGCTGGTGGAAGCCGGTCGCCGGGGGATGGTGGGTGGCCAAGAAGACATGCTCGTCGACATCGCGCTCGACCTGCTCGCCGGCAGTCGAACGCAGGCGTCTGAGGTCGTCGATGCGCGACGGCCAATGTCTGAGCCATCGTCCACCGCCGGTGTCGATCTGCCGTCCGGACGGTGGGGGCACCGTGGAGTGCTCTTCGCGATGTGCCTGGCGCTCATACTTGTCGTGGCCTCGGTGTCAGCGCTCAATCTCGCGCTCCCCGACCTGGCGATCAGTCTCGAGGCGGACAACACGGCCCTGACCTGGATCGCCGACGGGTACACCGTCGCGTTGGCGGCGCTGGTTCTGCCGCTCGGTGCGGTCGGCGACCGTATCGGAAGGCGCACGGTACTCATTGTCGGCGCGGTCGTATTCGCCGCCGCATCTTTGGCGGCCGCATGCGCGGACTCCACGATTTCGCTGATCGCAGCACGGGTGGTGATGGGTGTTGGCGCAGCGATGATCATGCCCGGCACCCTGTCGACGATCACCGCCACCTTCCCGCCCGAACAGCGCAGCAAGGGAGTGGCGATCTGGTCGGGATTCGCCGCAGCAGGAGCGATCATCGGCATGCTCGTCGCCGGAACGCTGCTTGAACGCTGGGGATGGCAATCGATCTTCGTCACGAGCGCCGCCGTCGGCGTGGTGGCCGCAGTCGCCGCCGCAGCCCTGGCGCCGAACACCCGTGATCACGACCCCCACAAGTTCGATGTAATCGGTGCGCTGGCAACATCTATCGCAATCGGCACCCTGGTCTTCGCGATCATCGAAGGCAACGATCGTGGCTGGACGACTCTCCCGGTCCTCATCTGCGCTGGAGTCTGCGTTCTCGGCTTCGTCGTCTACGCGGTCCAAGGGATGCGCACCCACCACCCGCTACTGGACCCGCAGCTGTTCGGGCTCCCCGGCTTCCGAGCGGGCGCCATCGTGGTGCTGACCCAGTTCATGGCCATCTTCGGGTTCTTCTTCGTAGGGTTGCAGTACCTGCAACTCATCCTCGAATACAGCCCACTACTGGCGGCGATCGCATTGATCCCCGTGGCAGCAGTGGTGATGCCCACGGCCACAGTCACTCCGCGCCTGGTGTCGTGGGCGGGTTTGAAATATGGGCTCTTCTGTCATGGATGTGGGTGGGTGTGGGTGTGGTATGGGAGTTCGAGGGTGACCGGTCCGCAGGCGAGCAGGATCATGGCGAGTGCGTTT
>NZ_JBEXMX010000116.1:0-11701 GCF_040610755.1 Gordonia sp. NPDC003585
CTTCAGCCACACCGCCCGCCTCGGCGATCTTGCTCACCCCTACATCTTGTGGTCACGAGAACCCGTTCTACGCACCGTCAATCCGGAAGAGCCCGATATAGCCAATATAAAGGTTACAATTGACATTTCACTGCCGGATTTTCACCTCAGTAATGCACACCAATCACACCTGCCACACGCGCCGATCAAAGATCGATAACGTACTACCACAGAACCTGCTAATTGTTTAACGCTGCAAATAGCGTGGCGATTGCCGCCTACGTACCAATAGAAGCTGTTAAGTTCCCCTGGGGCGACACCCTTCGCACGCTGGGCCCGGGACAACGATGGTTGAGTACGTTGAAGGTCGTCGATGACCAATCTTCCCTACCGCTTACGACTCGCGAACGAGAGGTTGTAGACCTCGTGAAAGCGGGAAAGTCCACAAATGAAATCGCGGACATCTTGACAGTATCGATTCGCACTGTCGAGGGGCATATCTATCGCGCATGCATGAAGCTCGACGTTGTTGACCGCGACGATCTCAAAAACATCGAGTTGGACGACTAGGCAGCCGAGTTTCCATACTCCCTCCAAAGTACCAATTGCATTTTCTGCACAAAAGCGCATCCTGCGTGTAGGGGATATAAATGCAGCCAAGCAAATTATCACAGTTCAGCCTGCGCTAAAAGTGTCACGAATCGCTGCCAGAGATTACCAGGCCATTCGACCACTCAAGGTAGCTCGCAAGCGCGACCACAAAATGGGATAGAGAGTTGCCCAGCCCGACCAGTTTTGAGACACTCGACTGTGTCGCACCGATCAGTGAGTGAGGTCGGACGTCCGTAGCGCCTTCCTTCCAGCAAGGACGAATCCTCACAGGTCAGGGAGTCAACCAGTCCGGCAGTCCCGATAGCGGTGGCACAGCATCGACATTGATGCTGTGACTCTCACAGCAGGTACTCCCTGACCGCCTTACTCGCGGCTGGACGCGAGCATGTAGCGCGGATGCTGTGCAATAGATTCGTCTGCACGACGCTCGCCACAACCTATGCGACGCTGATATGCACTTGCAGGGCGTGCCAATCGTAGTGATCGCCGCGTCGCTTGGGCACGTCAAATGCCGGGTTCACGATGCGCACGTACGTCCACTCACAGCCACAGTCGTTGCAGCTTGCCGCCCAGAGTTTTCGTGGCGTGGGACAAGTTGTGACACTTTGCGGGGCAAACCCATGTTGCAGACGTGCGCAAAGTGGTCGCTGGCCCGAGTTGACCAGTTGGTGCGCGAGGGGGGACTTGAACCCCCACGTCCGTAGACACTGGAACCTAAATCCAGCGCGTCTGCCAATTCCGCCACTCGCGCATGACCCAGATGTGGTCGAGGCAACCCTACCGCCCGTGTGACGATCGGTGCAGGCCAGGTACCGTCGTGGGTATGTCCACGTCGCCGCGCCGCACCCATCGGCCTGCACTCATCGTGCTGGTCGCGGTCGCCGCGCTGGCGTGTTTGGCGCTCGCGTGGTGGCAGTGGGACCGCTACGAGTCGTCGTCGGGGACGGCGCAGAACCTCGGTTACGCGTTGCAGTGGCCGGCGTTCGCCGTCGCGGTCATCTACGCCTACCGCCGCTTTGTGGTCCTGGAACGCGCCCCCGAGGAGGAGCGCACATCGGCCGCCCGAAGCAAGGGGGCGACCGAGATCCCCGATGGGTTGCTCCCCAAACGGCCGACGACGCCCAGCGCCTCGTCGTTGTCCAATCCCCCGGACGCCGGCGAGGACAAGGTTCTCGCCGACTACAACCGCTACCTCGCCGAACTCGACTCCCGCGATGATGTGCACGAGAAGGGACCCCTGTGAACAACCCAGCCACCGAGACAGCCCAGCCCGACGGGACGACGGCACCCGTCGAGAAGGTCAAGGGTGCGCTGCTTCGCTACCGGGTGCTGGCCTGGATCACCGGTCTGTGGCTGCTGCTGCTCGTCGCGGAACTGATCCTCAAGTACGGGTTCGACAACGACTCGCTCGACTTCGTGCCGATCGTCCACGGCTGGGTGTACTTCGCGTATCTGATCTGCATGGTCGACCTCGCGATGAAGGTGCGTTGGCCACTCGGCAAGTCACTGCTCACCGCGATCGCGGGCACGATTCCGTTCCTGTCCTTCTGGTTCGAGCATGTACGCACCAAGGAAGTAAAGGCGCAGTTCAACCTCTCCTAAGGGCGTCGCAGCGCTCCATTCACCGCGATCGGGCTCACTGGGCCGGTGCGGATCGTCCAACTCGCGAACTTCTACGGCGCCCAGTCCGGCGGTCTGCGCACCGCCATCGACCGATGGGGCGCCGGTTATGTGTCGGCCGGCCACGAGGTGGTGCTGGTGGTGCCCGGTCAGGAGCGCGACGAGGAAGTCTTACCGTCAGGCGTAGTGCGGATCACCGTTCCCGCACCGCGGATTCCGTGCTCGGGCGGCTACCGACTGGCGTCGGCTCGCAGGGTCGCCGATGTGCTCGGTTACTTGCGCCCCGATTCCATCGAGGTGTCGGATCGGTTGACGCTGCGCGGCTTCGGCCGGTGGGCCAGGCGGCGCGATGTGCACGCGACGATGGTGTCGCACGAGCGATTCGACCGCCTGCTCGGCCAGGTGATGCCCGACGCGGCCGCGCGTCGACTCGCTGACCGCGCCAACGCCGACATCGCACGATCCTTCGACACCGTGGTCTGCACCACCGGATTCGCCGCCGCAGAGTTTGAACGGGTCGGTGCGGGTAACCTCGTCCGCGCGCCGCTCGGCGTCGATCTCGACGTCTTCGACCCGCGCCACCTCGACCCCGATCTGACCACCCGCTGGACCGGTGGCACCGGCACCCTCATCGCGCATTGCGGCCGGTTGTCGGTGGAGAAGCGGGTCGACCGCAGCATCACCGCCGTCGGGCGCCTGCATCGCAAGGGTGTACCCGCTCACCTCGTGGTGGCCGGTGACGGCCCGATGCGCGGACCGCTCCACAGCGTGGCACGCGGTTTGCCGGTCACCTTCCTCGGGCACCTGAGCGACCGTCACCAGGTGGCCTCACTCCTGGCCAGCGCCGACATCTCGCTCGCGCCCGGACCGCACGAGACGTTCTGCCTCTCCGCGCTCGAGTCGCTGGCGGCCGGTACGCCGGTGGTCGGATCCCGGTCGTCGGCGGTCGCGGGTCTGGTCGACGACACGTGCGGTGCACTGTCGGAGAACTCCGGCGCCGGGTTCGCCGACGCCATCGAACAGGTGCTGACGCTGCCGCAGGCCGACCGCGAACACGCAGCACGCGCGCGGGCGTTGCAGTATCGCTGGCCGGATTCGGTGGCGCGGATGCTCAAGGTGCACGGCGCGCTGATGGCTGGTTGATCCTGACGGGCTCCGGAACCAACGGCGCGCGTCCGTGGTCGCGGACATGGTCGGCTCGCCTGTGGTTCGACACGCGTCGAGCTCGCAGGCTCGCACGTCGCGGCTCAACCAGCGGGGTGGTACATCTCGATCAGGAGGTGGCGGCAGCCAGATCACGAAGCGCAGGAACCAACTGCGCCAACGCTTTTCCGCGGTGACTCAGGGAGTCCTTCTCCGCGGGCGACAACTCCGCCGACGACCGGCCCTGGGCCACAGCATCATCCGGCGCGAACAGCGGGTCGTAACCGAAACCGTTGGCGCCCTGCGTGGTTCGCAGAATCCGACCACGCCACTCGCCGCGGACCACCACCTGCGAGCCGTCCGGAAAGACCAGCGCACATGCCGAAACGAACCCGGCGCCGCGTCGGTCGTCGGGCACATCGCCAATCTGCGCCAGCAGGAGTTCGTTGTTGGCAGCGTCGTCGCCGTGGCGTCCCGACCACCGCGCGGACAGCACCCCGGGCATGCCGCCCAGCGCGTCCACCGAGATTCCGGAATCGTCTGCGAGACACGGCAATCCGGTGGCGCGAGCACCTGACGACGCTTTGATCAGTGCGTTCTCCTCGAAGGTCGCGCCGGTCTCGGGTTCTTCCGGGAACTCGGGTACCGCGTCGAGCCCGATCACGTCGAGACCGGTGATCCCGGCCGCGTCGACAACCCGCTGCAGTTCGGCGAGCTTCTTACGGTTTCGACTGGCCAGCAGCAGTGTGGGCACGACGAATCAGTCCCTCACGACTTGTCCGGCAGCTCACCGGGATACGGCGCGGCCAGTACCTCGCGCTGGGCGGCGAACAGTGCGTCGGTGCCGACGGCCGCCATGTCCAGCAGGGAGTCCAGGGTGCTGCGGGCGAAGGTCGCGCCCTCGCCGGTCCCCTGCACCTCGACCAGGGTGCCCGCATCGGTGGCCACGACGTTCATGTCGACCTCGGCCCGCGAATCCTCTTCGTACGGAAGGTCGAGCCGGACCCGACCGTCGACGACGCCGACGCTCACCGCGGCGATCGCACAGGACAGCGGCTGCGGATCGCTGAGCCGACCGGCCGCACGCAGCCACTCGACCGCATCCGCGAGGGCGACGTACGCGCCGGTGATCGCAGCCGTGCGCGTGCCGCCGTCGGCCTGCAGCACGTCACAGTCGAGGGCGATGGTGTTCTCGCCGAGCGCACCCAGATCGATGCACGCGCGCAGTGAACGTCCGACCAGGCGGCTGATCTCATGGGTCCGGCCACCGACCCGGCCCTTGACCGACTCGCGCGACGACCGCTCGTGCGTCGCCGCCGGCAGCATCGCGTACTCGGCGGTCAGCCAGCCCAGTCCCGAACCCTTGCGCCAGCGCGGCACACCTTCGGTCACGCTCGCCGTACACATCACTCGCGTTTGACCGAACTCCACGAGGACCGAACCCGCAGGATGCGAGGTGAATCCCCGGGTGAAGGAGATGGGACGCAGTTCGTCGTCGGCTCTGCCGTCAGCTCGTGTGGTCACCCGAACAACTGTAGGTGGTCACGCACCGACGTCGGTGACGCGGCCCTGCCGCATCAGCTGGATCGGTCCGGAGTACGTGCGGTGGGCCTCGGCCACCACCGCATCGACGTCGGTCCACGGTGCGATGTGGGTCAGGGCGAGCGCCTTCACGTTCGCCTTGGTCGCCGCCTCGCCGGCCTCGATGCCGGACAGATGCAGGTGCGGGGGCCGCTCAGAGGGCGCGTGCGTCCACGTCGCCTCGCACAGAAAGAGGTCGGCGCCGTCGGCGAGTTCGATGAGTTCGTCACACATGGCGGTGTCACCGCTGAACGCGAGCACCTCACCGTCGGGTCCGGTGACACGCAGCCCGAACGTCGACGGCGGATGGTCGACCTCGAAGGCGCGGAAATGCATGCCGCCGAGCGTCACCTCCATCGCGTCGTGCCATTCGTGCACGTCGAAGGTGTCGGTGATGTCGTCGACCTGGCCCGGGAATTCCGACGATCCCGCACCGATTCGCATCGCAGTTCCGGGCGGACCGTAGAGCGGCGCCTTGTCGATGGCAGCATTCGGCTCGACCATGCAGCTCGGCGCATAGCGACGCCAGACGAGCATCGCGGGCAGATCCATGCAGTGATCTGCGTGTAGGTGGGACAAGACCACGGCAACATTCTTCGGATCGGTCACTCGTTGGAGTTCGCCGAGGACACCCGGACCGCAATCCATCAGCACGGGTTGTTCCCCGGGTACCGAGAGCAGGTAGCCAGAACAGGCCGCTCCGGGCCCGCCCACACTTCCCGAACATCCGAGGACCGTCAGACGCATACGCCTACCATGCCATGCCGGTCGGATCGGGAGACCACATACGGGTCACAAGTCCAACTCGAGTGGTGACTCCGGGCTCGACCTCAGACGTGCTCGACGTGACCGATCGCCGGGCCGAGGAACCTGGTCGACAGCTTGGCGAAGAACTCGGGATCGCCGGTCGCCTGGAAGATGCGATCGGCGGTGCGGTCGGAATGCGAATGCAGGAGGTCGGCTTCGGTGAGGACGCGGAACAGGTCCTTGGCGGTCTCCTCGGCGCTCGACACCAAGGTCACCTCGTCGCCCATGGCGAGCTGGATGACGCCCGAGAGCAGCGGATAGTGCGTGCAGCCGAGGACAACGGTGTCGACGCCCGCTTCTTGCAAGGGTTCGAGGTAGCCCTGCGCGAGGCCGAGGATCTGCCGGCCGCTGGTGATGCCGCGCTCGACGAAGTCGACGAACCGCGGACACGGAACCGCGGTGATGACCGCGTCGCGGGCCGCCGCGAACGAGTCCTGATAGGCGCGTGACGCGATGGTCGCCTCGGTGCCGATGACGCCGATGCGGCCCGTCTTGGTGGCCACCACGGCCCGACGCACCGCCGGGAGCACGACCTCCACCACCGGGATCGGCGCATAGCGTTCGCGTGCATCCCGCAGGCAGGCGGCCGACGCGGTGTTGCACGCGATGACGATCGCCTTGACACCGCGTTCGGCGAGGTCATCACCGATCGCGAGAGCGTGCTTGCGGATCTCCGGGATGGTCAGCGGACCGTAGGGGCCGTTGGCGGTGTCGCCGATGTAGATGATGTCTTCGTCGGGCAGCAGGTCGATGATCGCGCGCGCCACGGTCAGTCCCCCGACCCCCGAATCGAACACCCCGATCGGTGCCTCGCGAGATGCTCCGGCGGCTATGACGCCACCCCCGGCGTGGTCGGTGTGGCCCGCTTGCGGCGTTCCCGTTCACCGAGGAACCAGGCGGCGAGCACGCCGCCGATAGCGCCGAAGAGATGCGCCTGCCACGACACCGTCGGATCGGTCGGCAGCACTCCCCACAGGATGGAGCCGTAGATCAGGAACAGCACCGCACCACCGAGGATCTGCCAGAGGTCGCGATTGAACAGGCCGCGGATCAGCAGGAAGGTCAGCCAGCCGAAGATGATGCCGGAGGCGCCGACCGTGATCGTGTAGGGCGGCGCGAACAACCACACACCCAGACCGGACACGACCCACACGATGCCGGTCACGACGAGGAACCGCTGCGTCATCAGCAGTAGGAAGCACAAGACGACGCCCGGAATCAGGTTGGCGAACAGATGCGCCCAGTCGGCATGCAGCAGCGGTGCCCAGATGATGCCGTCGAGGCCGTCGACCTCGCGCGGCTCGATCCCGTTGTCGTCGAGGTCGAATCGGGTGGCCGCGTCGATGGCCTCGATCACGAACAGTCCCGCGACGATGCACACGGTGATGATCGCCGAGCGCAACCACAGTGGCTTCGACGTCGGTGCGGGCGCTTGCCCGTACGGCGCGGGGTAGGTCATCTGCAACACTTTCTCGCCGGCTCGGACCGCGGTTTCCCCTAGGCCCAGAGCTGGCCTTCGAGGGCCTGTTCTGCGTCGTCCAGGCTACCTTCGTATGCGCCGGTCGACAGATACTTCCACCCCGCGTCGGGCACCACGAACCCGATGTCGGCACGCTGCCCCGCCTTCAGCGCACGACGTCCGACGCCGCGCGCGGCCTGCAGGATCGCGCCCGTGGAGATGCCGGCGAAAATCCCCTCCTGCTCGATCAATTCACGCACCCGGGCCACCGCGTCGACGCCCTGTACCGAGAAGCGTCGGGTCAGGACGGTGTCATCGTAGAGTTCGGGAACGAAACCCTCGTCGATGTTGCGCAGACCGTACACCTCGTCGCCGTATCGCGGTTCGGCAGCGACGATCTCGATGTCAGGCTTGCGCTCGCGGAGGAATCGGCCGACGCCCATGAGGGTGCCGGTGGTGCCGAGCCCGGCGACGAAGTGGGTGATCTCGGGCAGGTCGGCATACAACTCCGGACCGGTGCCCTCGTAGTGCGCGGCGACGTTGGCGGCATTTCCGTACTGATAGAGCATCACCCAGTCGGAGTGTTGCGCCGCGAGATCTTTCGCCATCGCGACCGCCGTGTTGGAGCCACCGGCGGCGGGTGACGAGATCACCTCGGCGCCGAACATGCGCAGCAAAGAGCGCCGTTCCTCCGAGGTGTTCTCCGGCATCACGCAGATGAGGTGGTAGCCCTTCAGCTTGGCCGCCATGGCCAGGGAGATCCCGGTGTTACCGCTGGTGGGTTCCAGGATCGTCGACCCGGGGCTCAGCAGTCCGTCACGTTCGGCCTGCTCGATCATCCGCAAGGCCGGGCGGTCCTTGATGGATCCGGTCGGATTGCGGTCCTCCAACTTGGCCCACAACCGGACGTGCGGGCCGCCGTTGGGATCGCTCGGATCGGAGTCGTCCCATCGGGGCGAGAGCCGCTGCAATCCGATCAGCGGGGTGTGACCGACCGAGTCGATCAGTGATTCGTATCGGGCCACGCCTCAGCCACCGGCCACCGCGGGCAGAATGGTGACCTCGTCACCCTCGTCGATCGTGGTCTGCAGTCCGCCCGAGAAACGGACGTCCTCGTCGTTGACGTACACGTTCACGAAGCGATGCAGTTTGCCGTCGGCCACCAGACGTTCTTTGAGACCCGGGTTGGCGGTCTCGAGGTTGTCGATCAGCTCGGCGAGCGTTGCGCCGCTGCCGTCGACGCGCTTGGCGCCCCCGGTGTGCGGACGCAGGATGGTGGGAATGGACACCGTGACAGACATGGTTCAGCTCCTGATCTCGATGGGTTCTTCGGTGACCACGCCGTCGACGATGCGATAGCTGCGAACCTCGGCGGTGTCGGGTTCACGCGTGGACACCAGCACGTAATGGGCGTTGGGCTCGCTGGCGTAGGAGATGTCGGTGCGGCTCGGATACGCCTCGGTCGCGGTGTGCGAGTGGTAGATGACGATCGGTTCCTCGTCCTGCCGGTCCATCTCGCGCCACACCTTGAGTTGCTCGCCCGAATCGAATCGGTAGAACGTCGGCGACCGCTCGGCATTGACCATGGCGATGAACCGCTGCGGCGTATCGCTGCCCTCGGGCCCCGCGATCACGCCACAGGCCTCGTCGGGATGGTCGGCACGAGCGTGTTCCACCATCGCATCGACGAGATCCTGGCCGATCCTCAGCATGCTCTGACGTCTCCCAACCCGGCTGTCGCGACCCCTGGACAGGGCCATCGGTGAAGGTTCAACACCGATTCCAGCCACCCTATTCCGGTGGTGCGAACGCCGACGGGGCGACGTCGCGGTATGCGGGCAGCCCGGCCAGCGACGTCGCCGACACCACGGCATCGACGATCGCGCGCTGTACCACCTCGGCGGCATGCCGGCACACCTCGCTCAGCACCGCGACCGCCGGGTACATCCCGGGCGGCACCGGGACCTGCTCGTCGGGCGGGGCTACGCCGCCGGTCGACACGGCGAACACGGTGTCACCGTCGAGCGGCGAGTGCGCCGGCCGGATCGCGCGGGCGAGACCGTCGTGCGCGGCCATCGCGACCCGGCGGGTCATCGCGGCATCGAGATCCGCGTCGGTGGCGACCACACCGATCGTCGTGTTCAGCACGGTCGACTTCTCCGCGAGTTCCGCCAGCGTCGCAACCTCGGCGGACACCGGGGGTCGCAAACCCCACTGGTTCAGCGCCGCCTCGGTTGCATCCCAAGGCAATCCGGTCTCGGGGTCGAGAACCGCACCGACCGGGTTGGCCACCATCAGGGCGCCGACGGTGACACCGGCGGCCGGGCCGTCAGCGATGCGGACCGCGGCCGTCCCGACCCCGCCCTTGAGCGCTCCGGCCCGAGCGCCGGTCCCGGCACCCACGCTTCCGACCTCGAAGTCGACGGCGGCAGCGGTCGCTGCCCGCGCGCCGAACTCCGCGTTGGGCCGGGCATGCCATGCACCAACGGGAAGGTCGAAGATGACGGCTGCCGGGACGATCGGCACGACGCGAACTGCCCCGTCGCTTCGCTCGCCCGTGTGCTGTGCTTCATCCATCACCAGCCCGGCGCCCTCGTACTCGAGGACCGACATCACCCCGTCGGCAGCCGCGAGGCCGTAGGCACTGCCGCCCGTGAGCACGATGGCGTGCGCGGTCTGCACGGTGTTCGACGGGTCGAGCAGGTCGGTCTCGCGAGTGCCGGGCCCGCCGCCGCGGACGTCGACGGCCACCATCGGCACCCGATCGCCGACGCCCGACAGCCGAACCACTGTCGTCCCGGTGGCCCAACCCGCGGCCGACTCGATGCGGTGATGATGTCCGACGCCGAGCCCGACGACGTCGGTGATCCGGTCACCCTCACGGCTCCGTGACATCAGCAACCCCGCGTCATCGGTGACCCGCCATCAGCGACCCGACATCAGCGACTCGACCAGCAGATCCTGCATCACCGTGAGCCAGTGGTAGACGTCGAGATGCGCTGCATGGGGATGGTCCGGCGGCAACTGGTCGGGGGTGTCCTCGGAGATCCCGAGCATCGCGCCGAGTGCGAGTCGCACGTCGTTGAGAGCGGTCAGCCACTCACCCGCCTGCGCCTCGGTCAGGGCGATGTCACCACCACCGTCGGGCAGTGTCTCCAGGACCACCTGCGCGGCAGCCAACTTCGCGTCGATGATCTTGGGCTCGTTGACGCTGCGCAACGCGGCATTGAGCTCACCGTTGACGACATCGGCGGACAATTCACGATCCTGATCGGGCCGGTGGAAGTCGGGCAGGAGTCGCCCGAGTGTCGCATCGCGGGGCGCATCGACATGCCCGGTGCGGATGCCGGTCAGCTCGCCCAGATCGTCGCGCGGCGCGCTGTCCATCCGTTCGTCGAGGAGGTCACACATCGAGTTGACCATCGACGCGAGGAGTTCGGCCTCGTGGGGATCGAGTTGAGAACAGATGCGCACGCCTGCTCCGCGCCCCTTGCGCTTCCACGTTCGCACGTTGCTCAGAATCTCCGGATCAGATCGGGTCGATCACGAATCACGCTGCATGGTGGCCCACAGACCGGCCGCATGAAGTTTACGAACATCCGTCTCCACCTTGTCACGATCGCCGGAGGACACCACGGCCTTGCCCTCGGTGTGCACCTGCATCATGAGCTGATTGGCCCGGGACTCGGAGTAGCCGAAGATCTTCTGGAAAACGAACGTCACATAGCGCATGAGGTTGACCGGGTCGTCCCACACGATCGTCATCCAGGGGCGGTCGAGACCGGCCTCGCCGTCGGCGACCTCCGGCTCGACAACCGCGGTGCCGGTGCCTGGTACGGGCGTCGTGCCTCGGTCGCTGCGCGCGGCGCGAGGGGTAGCCTCGTCCGCACGAGTTTCGTCAGGCGACATACGAATAGGGTAAGCGATTGTGAGCATCGACAACACCGCCCTGCTGACCGATCAGTACGAGCTGACCATGGTCGCCGCGGCGTTGGCGCAGCCCGTCGCGCACAAGAGCTGCGTGTTCGAGGTGTTCGCCCGCCGCCTCCCCGATGGACGGCGCTACGGGGTGGTCGCGGGCACCGGGCGGGTCATCGACGAACTCGCCAACTTCCGCTTCGGCGACGACGAGATCGCGGTCGTCGAGAAGTTCCTGGACGCCGACACGGTGGCCTGGCTGCGTGACTACCGATTCTCCGGCGACATCGACGGATACCGCGAGGGCGAACTGTACTTCCCCGGTTCCCCGATTCTGACCGTCCGCGCGAGCTTCGCCGAGGCCGTTCTCCTGGAAACCCTGATCCTGTCGATCCTGAACCACGACAGCGCGATCGCGTCGGCCGCCGCCCGAATGGTCAGTGCCGCCGGGTCGCGCCCGATCATCGAGATGGGATCGCGCCGTACCCACGAGCGCGCCGCTGTCGCGTCGGCCCGCGCGGCCTACATCGCCGGTGTTGCCGCGACCTCCAACCTCGAGGCAGCTCGGCGCTTCGGCGTTCC
>NZ_JBEXMX010000117.1:0-11472 GCF_040610755.1 Gordonia sp. NPDC003585
TACTCGGCAGGCACAGCAGACGGTTCAGTAGGGTTGTAGCGCGCACGGGTCAGCTCCCAAGGTTGGTTGTGTAGGAGCTTTCAACCCTACGAGCGCCCGTGCGCCCACCCGCCCACACCCGGCCCGTACGCCTAACTAACCATCCACATTCAGAGCAGAAGGGCCGAATTTTCTCGCGGACGACTCAACAAGCAGGGGCAGAAAGTAGGGGAAGAACCTTCCCCTACTTTCAGTGGTCCGGCGCCTCGCCGACGTGGCCCGTTCACCTGCCCTTCGAGGCATCCCTCGGCCGGCGCCTCGGGCACCTCAGAGAGCGGTGGGGTGGTGGACGCTTATGCGCAGGTCAGAGCGCTAGTCACCGAACTCTTCGAATCAGCGACCCACCCGCCGACGGCGTCGGCGATCGTGGAGGCGGGAAGAGTGCGGCCTCATCGCAGAAACCGCACTTGTCGCCAGAAACCGCTGGTGCACCTCGGGTTTCTGACCAGACACGCGGTTTCTGAAACCACGACTCGCCGACGACGCGCGTGGGAGGTCGGCGAAGCCGCCGTCGCGGTCAACCCTCACCGAGGTCCACCTCGAGCGCAGACCTCGGACTCCGAACATCGTCGTCGAGCACAGAAAGCGCTCTTTGCCGCCAAGAAACTAGGGGAAGAAAACTCGTGCCCTACTCTTGGAGTCCTCCCCTAGGAATTCTAGGGGACGACTGTGAACCCCGGGGAAGAAGTTCTTCCCCTATTTTCAGGGACAGAGCACTGCGGCGTTTGCCCAGGTCAGAGCGTCGGTCACCCAACTCTTCGGATCAGCGACCCACCGTCGGCGTTGCCGACGATCATGGAGGCGGGAAATGTCCGCCGGAGCACACCGACGGGCCGCTTCACGGTTGTAGCAGAAGGTGCTCGATAGGCAACACCTTCTGCTTCGACGTTGGCTCGAGGGTCTCGACATCCGGCGCGCTCGATCACCCAACCGATCGCACTGCAGACGAACCCCGCGGGAACACCCTTCCGCTGGCTAGGTGCGAGCCTCGAAAGCCCCTGGTGAGAAGACATCGTTGTCTCACCACGCCCCTTCGAAGCTCGCACCTCAGGGAGCGATAGTCAGCCCGCCGCGACCGCCGTACTCGTGTCAACGGCGCGGGCACGCAACCGATCGGTCAACCGCTCGATGACCGCGTCGACGACACCGGTGGCGCCGGGTGTCGCCGGATGCCGAACACGGACGTCGAGGCCGTCCTCGGATCGGGAGAACCAGATCTGCACGTCGTCGGCCGTCGAACAGGCCGAAATATGTTGTGCTCCAGGAAGTCTCGGACCGAGCTTGCGGTAGTCGAGGTAGGAGATCATGAAGATGTCCCCGCTCGGGAGCTGCGGTGCACACCGTTCCAGGACGATCGGCAGAGGTACGCGGGCTAGGTCGATCGCTGCGCGCAACGATGATCTGGCGCCGGCACGATCGCCCGCATCGACGAGGACCGGGGCATTCGTGACCATCCAGCCCGCGGTGTCGTGCCAGCCCGAATCTCGTTGTCCCCGAGTGTGTAGTGGGATCAGAGCGGCCAGACGTGACGGTCCACCGAGGTCTTCGATCACCGACGCCAGGTCCGCCAGTACCGTGGCAAACAGGCCCGCATCGATGGCGCCGGCGTCGTCTGCGGAGAGCACGGTGCGCACCAAGGTCCGCTGCGGAGTGTTCGCGGGGACATCACCGAGGGGCAGCGGAAAGGTGGGTACCTTGCCGCCGGTCTCGGTGAAGAAGTTGCGCCAGCCCGCTAGCCGCTCGATCGTCTCGGTGTCGTCACACCCATCAGGGGTGCGAAAGCGGTCGACGTCGGCGGCGTCGGCGACGCATCGTCCGACGAATCCGGGTGGTGCCGCCGCTTGCGCGGAAGTGTTGGTGCTCAACAGGTGTAGCCGACGCAAGATGATGTCGACGGTGAGGGCATCGGCGTGCGCGTGGTCGAAGGCGCAGAGCAGGGTGCGGCCGACGAGAGCGAAGCAGATTCCCGGACTGACCTGCGGGTGGCAGCGAGAATTGATGAGGGCGACGATGTCGGCGGTGTCGGCCTGGCCGTGAGTCACGAGCCCCGTCCGCAGGTGAGTGGGATCGAGTACGTGCTGGCGCGGCTCGGGCGTCCAGCTGAAGCGCAGACGAAGAGCTTCCTGCTCGGCCACGACCTGCCGCACCACGTCGGCGATGTGCTGCGGATTCGGCGGTGGGCCCGCACTGTCACCGAGTTCGACGGTGCCCGCGATCCACACCGGATTACTCGTGGCCGCGGCGTGCGCAGCCAAGTGATTGGCCTGGTTGAAGCTGACCGGAGAACCCACGGACGTCGGAGAATCGGTCCAGGTGAGGGTGATCTCGGTGAGCTCGCCCGACAGGTCCACCAGGTCGGCGCCGGTGACCCTCACGCGCCGATCCCCAGGGCGGGTGCCGCGCAGGCACGCGCGCTCATCGGGGAGGTGACCATGGTCGCCAATGTAGCGCGGAGAGTGTCGAAGTACCGGGTGACCGACTCCCGAGCGATCGGATTATCGGGGCATTGTGTCGCAATCCACAAACCGTCGTGGTCGCGGCTGATCCAGAGCGATGCGTTGCGCGTTCGTCCCTCGCCGGTGAACAGCACCGCATCGGCGAGTTCCCGCTGGCCCGGAAACCACCGGAAGTCGAGGTAGGAGACCATCTGCGGGCTGGCCAGCACCGCTGGATCGAGCCGTCGGGCCGCTATCAGGTGACCGAGTGCCGCGTGAGCGGGTGTTCGGGCGAGTCGCCGGGCCCGGGCCAATCCGTTGGCGGCGTCGGCGAGCACGTCGATCACTTCGGCTCCGCGGACGTCGAACGCCACCGGCGCAAAGGTGCAGTACCAGCCCTGCGACGAGGTGTGCTCGGCGCTGCGTGTGCTCAGAACCGTTGCGGTGCAATAGCTGTCCCGACCGCTGAGGTGTCGATCGGTCACCGCGAGCGCAGCGTAGACGGCTGCGGTGAATCCGGTGCCGGCGGCGCTTGCCGCATGCGCGATGGCCTCGGCGTCGTCGGCGTCGGCGAGTTGTGCGCGGCGGATTCGGACCGGTTGGGGTTCTCCGTCGTCGAGTCCGAGATCGAGCGCGAACGCAGGCAACCGCCCACCGGTCGGCCGCAGGGCCTCGACCCACTCGTCGAGTTCCGGTGAGCTGGACCCGACTCGCGTGGCCGCGGCGAATTCGGCTGCCACGTAGTCGATGTGGCTGCCGGCCACCGGTACATCACGCCCGCCGTAGCGGGCCAGGATCTCGGCGAGCCCGGTCACCTGAGAACTACCGTCGCCGAAGGCATGGTCGATCCCGAAGTACAGGTCGAACGAGTCGTCGCGGACGATCGCGCCGAAGATGACCCCGGGAAAGGAATCGAACACGGCCTCGCTGCTCAACCTCATGTCGACGTGGCCGGCGATCTCGTGGTCGGCGATGTCGCGGTGGTGGGCACGCAGTGCGATGTCCTGTGCGTCCACGACGTGCCGGGTGATCTCGTTGCCGCTCGTGCGAAATGTGCTGCGCAGCCCGTGGTGATCGCGCAGAAACCCGTTGAGCGCGAGCGTCATACGTGGCTCGTCGAGCGTCCCGGCAACCGTCACCGCGGCGCACGTGTATGCGCGGTGTGTTCGGCCGCTCGCCCGTGTCGCCGCGACGGCGGTGATGTGATCTCGCTGGAGGAACGACGGTCCGACCGGATGTGGCTCTCCGGCCGCCGCGATGGTCGCCGCGGCAACGGTGTGCTCGTCGGCCACCCAGTCGATGACGTGACCGCCGCGTGGGGTCCACTCGCGACGCGCGACGATTCTCACCGGCTCTCGCCCCTGTCGGCCAGCGCCGCGATCTGCTGATGGCTCCCGACGTGCGCATCGAGAACGATCTCCGTGTCACCATCGGCGGCAACCTCTCGCAGGACCGACGAGAATTCGGCGATGAACGCATGTACCGATGCAGCGGCGGTGTCGTTGCCCGGGAAGCGGGCGGCGAGATTGATCCCGTCGGCGGTTCGGTTGATCCACAGGTAGACCTCGTCGTCGCTGTGAACCGGGCTGCGCAGCGCCCGATCGGCGGGTGTCCAGTCGCTCGCGCCGGGCAGTGATCGTCCGTCCACATACGACACGACGAACCGGGCGCGTGGACTGATCTGCAGGAGTTCGGCGATGCGGGCGAAGGAATGACCGACGAGCCTGCGGTGGGCGCGGGTGGCCGTCGCCGTGCCCGCCAGCGCCTCGCTGAAGCGCGCAACGGACGTGAGATCGTCTGCGACCGGCATCAGACCGACGAACCATCCTGCCGCCGTGAACCATTCGGGTGCAGTGCGCGTGTGCATCGGCATCACGTAGCGGGTGACGCGGGTTCCGGACAGGCGCGCCAAAGCGACTGCGACCGCCGTCAGCACGCCTGTCGACCCGGAGCCGCCTGCTGCCTTGCAGGCCGCGCTGAACGCGTCGGCCGATTCCCGCGGCAGAATCCACAGCGAGACACTCGACTGTGCGGCCTGGGCGTGTCCGATCGCCGGCTCGGACCCCAATGGCAGCGGAAAACCTGGGAGCGCAGGTGTGTTCGGCGTCGGATCGGTGTCCTCGCCGACGGTCGGCGGAGACGTGGGGGCGCTGCGCAGGAAGAGCTCCCAGTCCCGGACGGCCGGATGATCGGTGCCCAGGGCGGTGGCGGCCTTGTACTCGTCGACGCTGTGGTCGACGTAGGAACCGCATGGCGGCAGCGCCGGAGTCTCGCCGACGAGGTGCGCACGATAGATCTCGCGAATCTCGGCGATTGCCAGCAGTTGTGTGTAGGCGTCCATGACGGCGTGATCGGCGCCGAAGATCACGGTGAAACGGTCGCCGTCAACCTGCTCCGGACCGGAGCAGACGTGTTCGACGGTGGTGAACACGATGTGGGGCCAGCTGTGCGCGCGGACCCCCGTCGCCAGGAACTCCTCGAGGTGGCGGTATACCTCGAGCGAATCGCGCACCCGTCCGTAGCGTCGCACATCGATGGCGATGGCTTCCGGCTCGAGGTGGCGTCGTGCGGTTTCGGCCGCGTCGGTCGCGACCGTGCTGCGGAAGACCTCGTGACGGGCGATCCAGGTCCGCAAGGTGGCCGCGAAGGCGCGGGGTTCGAGTGGCTGATCGATCGCGAACGCCGTGCCGATCCACGAGACGTCGTCGTCGCGTGTGTGCCGCAGGTGGGCGGCATGATTGGTCGAAAGTGGTCGATCGTCGGACGTCCAGTCGGACGCCCTGGTCGACGGTATCCATTCGGTGATGATCCCCGATGGTGTCGGGTAATCGGCAAGCTCTGTGTACTCCACTGCTGATACCTCGTCGCGCTGATGGTGATGCGGGACAGAGCGGAGCATCTCCGGTCTGCCGTCGGGGAATCTTGTTGTGCGAGCGCGGAGTGTGAAGTCCCCCCCAGGACTCATGAGCTCTCCATCATTGGAGACGACAGACCCCCCGCGTCTGCGCCGGCAACGACACATTCGTTGCCGCTCATATGTTTCGGTGGTGTCCACCCCCAACCACTGGACCCCCCGTGCGACGTCATCGACGTCCGATGCTGAGCGTAAGCCTGTCGGCGTCACCGCGCCATGTGGGCTGCGCCACCCTTGAATACCCTGCGTTGTGAGCCAGTGTCGGCTGAAAAGCCATGACGTGCTGGATGTTTCGCCCCGAGCAGGTCGTTTCACATGCAAATGATGTGGCGGGACGCACAGTCGCCACGGGCGTGGCCTTGATCACTCTGTGGCACCGACGATCACTCTGTGGCACCGACGATCGCCGAGCAGGCTCGTTGCGTCGCGATCTCAGCAGGTGTCAGGAGCGCGGTGAGCCGATGTGCAGCCCGTTGTGTCGCTGGATCGAGCAGGCAGTCGAGTTGTGCCTCGCCGAGGCGCGCCAGCGGTGCGCCGGTTCCGGACCCGGCGCGGGCAAGCGCACCCGCCCAGAGCGGCTGATCGGCGCTGAGCCAGCCGATGGCCGATGGAATACCGGCCCGCGCGGTGGCGGCGGTGGTGCCCGCGCCGCCGTGATGGACGGCAGCACGACACCGGGGCAACAGGCGCTCGTGGTCGAGTCCGTGGGTCACCCTCAGCACCGAATCATGTTCGGGCAGAGGGTGTCCGGTGTGGGCGATCACCCGCCGCCCGCGACGGACAAGGGAATCGACGATGCCGCTGACGCGCTCTTCGGCGACCTGCATGCTGCCGAAACCGACGTAGACCGGTGGTTGGCCGTCCTCGGCCCACGCGACGACGCCGTCGGTTCGCGAATCATTCCCGTCGAGGAGGCGGCGGGTCCGCTCGTCGGGCAGCAGAAAGCCGGTGAACGGCCGCTGGGAGCCCCATTCGCGGGACAAGCCCGGGAACAGTGCGGCCTCGTAGACCTGTATCTCCGGACGTCCGTCGGCGCGCAAGCGACCAGCTAGTGGGCCGCGTGCGGGCGGAAGTCCGAGTTCGGTGCGTAGGCGCCGGTCGTCGGTGCGGGACGTGAGCCAGTAGAGGCGGTCGACGGTGCTCCACAGTGCACGCCGCACGCAGGTGGGTGGGCGGCGATACGTCGGCGAGACCGTCGAGTTGGGCCGCACCGGACAGTAGTGGAGTGGTACGAACGCGATGCCGCGACTCTCGGCAATGGTCGCCGCGCGTTCCTGGGCGAGCAAACCGGTGACCAGGATGTCGCTCTCGTCGGCGAGGTCACCCATCACCCGCTGCGATGTGTGCGCGCCGTACGCCCCGACCTCACGGAGCGCCTTCAGGCGGGTGCGTGGATTCGGCGATCTCAATTGCTTCTTGATGATCGAACCGGCAAGGAGATCCGCCGTCGAGGGACACAATTCGCGGGTGGGAAGGCCGGTGCGAGTCGCCATGGGCATCAGGTCGTGGGCCACCGCCAACTGCACCGTGTGTCCGTGCCGGGCGAGCTCGGCGGCGACCGCGATCGCGGGCTGCACGTCTCCTCGGCTGCCGTGCAGTGCGAACGACACTCTCATGTGCCCCAGGCGCTTCCGGTCAGCGACCATCGGCCGAGTTCATCGGCGACGACCTTGCTCAGGGCCTGGTCGTCGGCCACTCGATCGGGGTCGAGTGAGGTCACACAGAGCGTGACGAGACCGCCGCTCTCCGATGCCCAGCCGCTGATCCCGCCGGCCATCGACCGCAGCACCTCGAGGTCAGGTGTGGAGGCCACCGACCGCATCGCGACCGGACCCACCGAACCCGTGCCCAACGACGCGAACCGCGGATCGAGTTCACCGAGGTTCGACGCGAGGCACAGCGGTGCCGACACATTTGCTGCCAGCCGGCGGACGGCGCGGTCGCCGAGCGCCTGGGCGACGATGCCGAGTCGGGCGGCCGGACTGGGTCCGTCGACGAGCGTGCGGAAAGCGCTCTTGCATGCCGTTCGGATGGCGCCGAGGTCGCGGTAGCGGTCGTCGTCCACGACGATCGCGGCGGTGACCCCCGTGGTGGCGTTTGCCCTTCGGTCGTTGTCGGTGCGAGTCGACATCGGCAGCGAGAGCCCGATGGCCTCGCCGGGGTGAATCCGACCGGTGCGTTCGAGTGCGCCGACCATGATCGCGACGAAGAGGGAATTGGGTGTACCTCCGGAAGCCGATGCGGCAGAACGGAATGCGTCGGATCTGATGGTGAGGATCGTGGTGGGTGCGGATACCGGCGCGTTCTCGCCGGCGGTGACCGCTGTCGTCGCAGCAGGTGTCTCGGGGTGAGTATCTCTGCGGGGCTGGGTGGTTGGTCGACGGTCGGTGACCATGGCGGCCGCCGCCCTGCCGGCGGTTCCCAACAGCGTTGCCGTGTCGCGCAGGTTGTCACGGAGGCGCGGCGGTGTGTCGGTCGCGTCGAAGGCGGTGTCGGCGACGGCCTCGGTGACGGCCATCATGACGGCACCACCATCGCCGACCACGTGGGACGCGACGAGCGACACGAACACAGCGGAACCGTCGGCGGAGCGGGCGGCGGTCAATCGCCATGACGGTCCGCGGATGGTGTCGAGGGGTGCGTCGACGCAGCGGCGAGCCCAAGATGCCTCCTCGCCGGCGGCAATCGGCCTGTCCGACAGGCTGAATCGCCCGGCCGCGGGTGTGTGCACCCAGCGGTCACGACCAGGCGTCCGGCGGCGGTGCACCAGCCTGCTCAACCGTCCACGGCGCAGACGCGCGGCGATCGCGGCGATCGCGGCGTCGGTCACGTTGCCGTCGAGGCGCCAGACGCACTGGTTGACGACCGGAAGCCGTAGCGCATGCTCCATGCGGACGAACAGATCGTCGTCGGGTGTGAGGCGCTCGGGTGTGAGCCGCTCCACCGTCCGTGTCCGACTCGTGTCGCTCATCATGGGCCCGTCAGACCCGCCGGAGATACGCGCGGAGGGCAAGCGGTGCCGCGACGGCGATGATGGCCGTCGCGCCGAGCAGCGTCCAGCCGACATGCGCGGTGATCTCTCCGTCGTTGGCGAGCGAACGGAACGACGAGACCAGATGCGATACCGGATTGACGTCGGCGATTGCCTGCAGCCAGCCGGGCATCGTCGAGGTGGGGACAAATGCATTGGACGTGAAGGTGAGGGGCATCAGAATCAGCATCGAGATACCCTGTACCGCACTAGCTTTGGACATGATCACACCCATCAGGGCAAAGATCCAGCTCATCGCGAAAGCGGCGAAGATGACCAGCACAATGCCCGCGGCGGTGCCGACGATGCTGCCCGGCCGGTAGCCCATCACCAGCCCGACCACCAGCGACATCGTGGTCGCGATGACATAGCGCAGGATGTCGGCGGTCAGCGACCCCGCCAACGGTGCCATGCGGGAGATCGGCATCGACACCAGCCGGTCGAAGACTCCGCTGTCAATGTCTTCGCGAAGTTGTACTCCGGTGACCACCGAACTCGTGATCGCCACCGACACAAGGACTCCGGGTACGAGTTCGGGCAGGTAGGCCGACACGTCACCCGCGATCGCCCCGCCGAAGATGTTGGCGAACATGATCGTGAAGACCACCGGGACGATGATCACGTCGAAGAGTTGCTGAGGCGTGTGGCGCATCCGCAGCAGCCCGCGGCGCGCGAGGGTGAGCGTGTCCCGCACGGCCTGGGCCGTCGACACCCGCTCGGCGACGAGTACCGGCCAGTCGCGGCCGCCGTCGGAATCGGGGATCGTTGTCACATCTGGCGCGATCTTCTGGGTGATCATGCCGGCACCTGCTGGTCGGTCATGGCGAAGAACACCTCGTCGAGGGTTGGGCGGCGGACGGCGAGTTCGGCGACCGCGATGTCGGCCTCGTCGAGGGCGACGACGACACGCGCGGAGAGCGCGGGATCAGGCAGAGCGGCGGTGAGACGGCCCGACTCAGGACTGGGAACCACGGCGGTGCCGACTCGCCGATGGATGATCGCGGCTGCCTCGGACATCCGAGCCGGCTCGGCGAGCGTGACTTCGAGCGAGCGTTCGCCGACACGATCCTTGAGGACGTCGACGGGCCCTTCGGCGATGACGCGCCCGGCATCCATGACCACCAACGAGTCGGAGAGTTGGTCTGCTTCGTCGAGGTACTGCGTGGTCAGCAGCACCGTGGTGCCATCGTCGACCAGCGCGCGCACCGCCGACCACACCTGTGCACGGGTACCCGGATCGAGGCCGGTCGTCGGTTCGTCGAGGAACAGCAACGCGGGCGGCGTGATCAGCGACGCGGCCAGGTCGATGCGGCGTCGCATGCCACCGGAGAACCCGGATACCGCCCGGTCGGCCGCAGCGGTGAGACCGAAACGTTCGACGAGGTCGGCGGCGCGAGCGCGTGCCGCGCGGCCGCGGATTCCGCGTAACCGGGCGAAGAGTTCCAGGTTCTCCAGCGCGGTCAGGTCCTCGTCCAGCGACGCGTACTGGCCGGTGAGCGAGATCAGCGACCGGATGGCCGGCGCCTGCGTGACCACGTCGCGGCCGAAGATCTTCGCGTGGCCGCCGTCGGGCCGGACGAGGGTGGCCAGCATGCGGACGGTCGTCGTCTTGCCGGCACCGTTGGCGCCGAGCATTCCGCACACCGAGCCGGTGGGTATGGACAGGCTGACGTCCGCCACCGCAGCGACATCGCGGAACGACTTCCGCAACGACTCCGCATGCACGGCCGTCTCCGGCAATCTGACCATCGATGTTCCTTCTCCCGCGAACGTCTGACGTCACCACCATGGCGGAGGGCACTTTCATTTCGGTTTCAACCGTCGGCGGTGCTGCCGATCATGGAGGCGCGAAAGAGTGCCGTCGTCCTACCTCCCGCACTCTTCTGAATATCTGCGAGCAGATCAGCCGATGAGCTGCGCCACCGCGCGTTCCCTCGACATGGAGGGACCGGCGGCCAGGTGCATCACCGGGAAGTCCCGGCGGTAATGGATGGCGCGCGCGGCGGCGGCGTACGGATCGTCGTCGCGCAGGCCACGGGCCTTGACGACGGCCGCCGCCGCAGCGCCGAGAGCGGGCAGGTCGGTGAGCGCCGGGTCGAGACGACGCTGTGTCAGGGCGGCCTCGAGGTCATCGGCCGCGAGCCGTGCGTGCGTGGATTGTCCGGCCGCATCGAGCAGGGCGACGGCCACCGCGTGCATGTGGACCGAGTGACCGTCGGCGGGTGGCCCCGCGATGCGCAGGGCGTCGGCGATTGCCGTGACCGCGAGGGCAGGATCGTCGTCGACGAGCAACTGCGCGCGCGTCATATGAGCAGTTGCGATGAACGGTCGCGCGGTGGTTCCGGCAGCACGCAGGCACGAGGCGAGCAGATCCTCGGCTCGACGCGGATCGACGCTCACCGATGCGCCGGCCTGGTAGATGCGCACCCGACACGCATCCTGCGCCAGCCCGATGTCGTCGAAAGTGGTTGCACTGCGCTCGAAATGAACGATGGCGGCCTCGTGGTCCCCAACCTGGCTGCAGATGCGGCCAAGTCTGCTGCGTGCGTTCGCGGCGAACCACGGGTGCATCGCAACGTCGGCTGCCACGGATGCGCGCAGGGCACACCGATGTGCGAACCTCGGTGCGGCAGCGCGTTCGGCCAATTCGGCGCGAACCAGTTCGGCCGCCGCGACCACCCCTGCGTCGGCGCTGCGCGCGGCAGTCGCCAGCGTCCGCGCCACGGTGGCCGGTCGGGCGACGAGCAGATCGCCGATGAGTCCGTCGATTCCACTCAACGGCCGCACCGACATGGCCTCGCGGAGCCGGAGCCGCGCCCGGGCCGCGTCGCGATGGCCCGCAATGGTGAGATGTATTGTTGCACAGAGTAGTCCGGCGACATCGCGATCTGATTCGGCCGGCTGGCGGGCGACGGCGCGGCACAACCGCAGGGTCGCGTCGTGGCCCCCGGTGCGCATCGTCCGCCACGAAACAACAGGCAGCAGTGCTGGATCCGGGCTCGCGCTCCCGTCGAGGAGTGACAGGATGGCGTCCGACGAGTGGTCGAGCCGAT
>NZ_JBEXMX010000118.1:0-11338 GCF_040610755.1 Gordonia sp. NPDC003585
GTCGTCCGCGGCGATGTGTTCGCGGCGCGAGAGGCGCGAGTGCGGCTGACCGCAGTGTGTGCCGCGGCGGGCGCCCTGCCTGACCTGTTGCGACGGTGGTCGCATGTTGCCATGACCGACGTCGACCTGATGGAAGGCGCGGCGACCGATTCGGTGCTCGTCGAACCGCCCGAGGGTGATGACTACGCCGCCGCCCTGGAACGTACGCTGCTGGCGCAGTTCTACTTACGGACGGGCCACCCGGAGGAAGTCTTTCGTGTGCTCGGCAACGCCGCACGGTTTGCTCCGTACCGGGTGATCGCTGCCAAGGCCGCGGTGCTCGGAGCCGTTGCGGCTCATATGCTGCGTCGCGACTCCGATGCGCTCGTACGGATCGGCGAGGCCATCGCGCTGGCGGAACCGGTGGGTGCGGTGCGACCATTCATCGTCGGCGGCCCCTCGGTTCCGAAGCTGCTTGAGCGATATCACGTTGTCGGAGAACGAAATCAACGCTTTGTCGAGCATGTCTTGGAGCAATTGGCCGACGGTCCCCGCCGTCCGATCGAGGACGACGAGTCGGCCGACAATCACCTCACCGAACGAGAACTGGCCGTTCTCCGCTATCTTCCGACGATGTACAAGGCCGCCGAGATCGCGGCAGATCTGTTTGTTTCGGTGAACACCGTGAAGACGCACCAGCAATCGATCTACCGCAAGCTCGGGGTCTCCACCCGCCGCGCCGCCGTCGAGCGTGCCCGCGAGCGAAATCTACTCTGAGGCGAGGGCCGACACAATCGCCCGACCGGGAATACGGCCGCGCGCCACCAGCTGCGCGCCGCTTGCACGTGCCGCCCTGGTGAAGGATGCGGTCGACAGGTATTCCCACACGATGACGGCGGCCGAACGTCCGGGCGAGATGGACGACGCCAGGTTCTCCACATCCTCCCAGGCGAGGAGTTCGGCAGTTGTGCCATCGAGGACCGTGAGTCCGCTGTCGACGAGTTCTTCGACCTCGACGACGTCGATCTCGCCGGTGTCGCGGCGCGAGAACACCAGGAGGTCGAGAATCCTAATGGTGCCGTCCCGTACGAGCGCGGCGAGCTCGATTGTCATGGCGTTGCCGAAAGATGTTGTACTGTCCGGGAATTCATAGACAACGTAATCCACAGGTCCGAGTTCGGTCGAATCGGGCATCGAACCTCCTCGGCGGTTGTGTGTACCCAAGTGTCGAGGTAGCCGGGTCCGATGTCCTCATCCCGATCGGGTGAACGGGGTGCTGCGCGCAACCGAACGACTCGGATCCGCGGTTAAGCATCATCGAACGGTCTTCGGTGGTTGACGTAGCCTTTCTTCATGGACATCAAGAGGTTGCGCATCCTGCGCGAGTTCGCCGACCGCGGTTCGGTGGGCGCGGTGGCCGACGCCATGCATCTCACGCCGTCGGCGGTGTCGCAGCAACTGAAGGTCCTGGCACGCGAGGCGGGCGTCGAACTCGTCGAGCAGGACGGTCGGCGTATTCGTCTGACCCCGGCCGGACGGGCGCTGGTTCTGCGTGCCGATGAGGTGATCGCCGTGATCGAGCGCGCACAAGAGGAGATGGCGTCCTATCGCGGTGGCAATGCGCTTGTCCGGCTCGCGATGTTCCCGTCCGGATCGACGCTGCTGCTGCCCACAGTGCTCGACGGTGCGGCCGCGGCCGGCATCGACATCGACGCGTCGCACCTCGACGTGGGCTATCCCGAGGCGCCACCGGCGCTCGCCGACCATGACGTGGTCGTCACCCACCGCGACGAGCGAACCGCGTCGGTCAGGTTGCCGCGGGTGGTGGTGACAGAACTGATGCGCGAGCCTGTTGACGTGATTGCCTCCGGGGCATCGGAACTGGCTCAGCGTGATTCGGTATCGGTGTCGGAGCTGGCCGATTTCGACTGGATCTCCGTCGAGGGTGGCTTCCCGGTCGACGATGTGCTTTTGTCGATCTCCGCGATCACCGGAGTGGCTCCACGGGTGACGCAGCGAATGCTGGATTTCACCACCATCGAGGCATTGGTTGCGGGCGGTCATGGGATCGCCCTCATGCCACGCTATGCCGTGCGTCATCCCGGGGTGAGAAGGCTTGAGCTGAAGGGTGTTCGGGCCGCGAGGGTGTACGAGGCGCTGACCCGTCCGGGTGGCCGCAGTGCTGTCGGAAGCGTCGTGGGCCTACTCCGCGAAGCCAGTGACCTCGCGAAGTAGCGCCCCCGACCCGTCGACCGGGCGTTACAGGCCCAGATCCCGACCGATGATGTCCTTCATGATCTCGGTGGTGCCGCCGAAGATCGTCTGGATGCGAGAGTCCTTGTAGGCGCGGGCCACTCGGTACTCGTTCATGTAGCCGTAGCCGCCGTGCAACTGCACACAGGCGTCGATGACGCGCTTGCCGAGTTCGGTGCACCACCACTTGGCCTTGGACGCATCGACGGCCGACAGATCGCCGTCGAGGACGGCCTGCAGGCAGCGGTCGATGTAGACCTCGGCGAGGTCGAGCTCGGTGGCGAGCTCGGCCATCACGAACCGGTTGTGCTGGAAGGTTCCGATGGGCTTGCCGAATGCCTTGCGGTCCTTGACGTATTGCAGCGTCTCGTCGAAGATCGCGCGGGCGCCGGCGATGGCGCCGATGGCGATGGAAAGGCGCTCCGACGGCAGGTTCTGCATCAGGTGGTAGAAGCCCTTGTTCTCCTCACCGAGGAGGTTCTCCTTGGGTACACGCACGTTGTTGAAGTTCAGCTCGGCGGTGTCGGCCGACTTCAGGCCCATCTTGTCGAGCTTGCGGCCGCGCTCGAAGCCCTCCATGCCACGTTCGACGACGAGCAGCGAGAACGCCTTGTGTCCGGCGCCCGGATCGGGGTTGGTGCGGCAGACGACCACCACGAGGTCGGAGTTGATGCCCGCCGAGATGAAGGTCTTAGCGCCGTTGACGATGTAGTCGTCGCCGTCCTTCCTGGCCGACGTCTTGATGCCGGCGAGGTCCGATCCGGCTCCCGGCTCGGTCATGGCGACCGCGAGAATGGTTTCACCGGTGGCAATTCCGGGCATCCAACGCTTGCGCTGCTCCTCGTTCGCAAGGTGCAGGAAGTAGGGGGCGAGAACGTCGTTCTGCAGGCTCAGGCCCGGCGCGGCTCCGTCGAACTTGGCGAATTCTTCGACGACGACCGCGTTGAATCGGAAGTCCTCGCTGCCGCCGCCACCGAACTCCTCGGGGATGTTGAAGCCGAGCAGTCCGGCGTCGCCGGCCTTCTTGTAGATCTCGCGATCGACCTGGCCGTTGGCCTCCCACTCGTCGTTGTGGGGTGCGCATTCACGAGCGAGGAACTCCCGTGCGGTTGCCCGCAGTGCCTCGTGGTCTTCGTTGAAGATGGTGCGCTTCAATGTGATTCAACTCCTCAGATAGGTGCTAGGACAACGGATGTGTTCGGTTGGGCGCCGACGGCGCGCATGGAGGTGGCCGCGTAGGACTGGGCCACCTGAGTCGGGGTACGGGCGCCCCCTGGCCGATACCAGATCGAGACGGCCTGGCAGGCGCCGAGCAGATAGCGCAGGGTTTCCTTGATGTCGCCGTCGATGTGGAAGTCGCCTGCGTCCAAACCGCGTTGGAGGATGCCTTCCACGAGGTCCTCCATCTCGGTCCGAAGCGCCACATACTCCGCGCGCTGCGGGTGATCGTGTTCGACGTATCGGAATTCGCCTGCGGTGCTGGCCAGTTCGAGATCGGCTGTCATATGCAGCACGATGGCCTCGATCGCATTCGAGAGTTGCCCGGCGGGTGTGTCTGCCTCGGCGATGGCTGCACGGACCCGGCTCAACACCGCGTCCATCGCGGCCTGCAGCACTGCGACCAGCATGCCCTGCTTGCTCTCGTGGTGGTAGTACAGCGTCGGCAGGGAAACGCCTGCGCGGGCAGCGATGTCGCGGGTAGAGGTGCCGTGGAAGCCGCGCTCGTGGAACGCGCTCTTGGCGGCGGCCAGGATCGGCGACAGGGCAGTGGGTTCGGTGCTGCGCCAGCCACCGGGCGGGAGCCCGGCGGCCGGTGACGTCTGTGCGGTGATGGTGTCAGACACGTTCGATGATGGTGGCGTTGGCCATGCCCGCGCCCTCGCACATGGTCTGCAGGCCGTACCGTCCGCCGGTGTCCTCGAGGTGATTGACGAGCGTTGCGAGGAGCCGGGTGCCCGACGAGCCGAGAGCATGTCCGAGCGCGATGGCGCCGCCGCGCGGGTTGAGCTTGGCCGGGTCGGCGCCGAACTCGTGCGCCCAGGCCATCGGCACCGGCGCGAAGGCCTCGTTGACCTCGTAGGCGTCGATGTCGTCGATCGTGAGTCCGGCCCGGTCGAGAAGCTTGTGGGTGGCCGGGATCGGCGCGGTGAGCATGAAGACCGGGTCGTCGCCGGCGAGGGCGAACGTGTGGAACCGAGCGCGGGGCGTGAGGCCCAGCTTGGACGCCATGGTGTCGCTCATGATCAGCGCGGCCGACGCGCCGTCGGTCAGCGGCGATGAGTTGCCCGGCGTGATGTGCCAGTTGATCTCGGGGAAGCGCTGGGCGTAGGCCTCCGAGTAGAACGACGACTTCAGGCCGCCGAGTCCTTCGGCGGTCGTGGAAGCGCGGATCGTCTCGTCGACGCGGTGGGTGGCGGTGTTCCCGTCGGCATCGACGACGTCGATCGGCAGGATCTCACGGTCGAAGAATCCGTCGGCTGTGGCCTGTGCGGCACGCTTGTGTGACTCGGCGGCGAAGGTGTCGAGTGCCTCGCGGTCGAGCTTCCACTTCGCCGCCACCAGCTCTGCGGAGATGCCCTGGCCAACCAGGCCGTCGGGGTAGCGTGCGGCGATACTCGGGCCGTGCGGTTTCTGGCCTGCGACGGAGAAGCCCATCGGCACCCGGCTCATCGATTCGACACCGGCTGCGATCACCACGTCGTACGCGCCGGCGATCACGCCCTGAGCGGCGAAATGGGCGGCCTGCTGGCTGGAGCCGCACTGCCGGTCGACCGTGGTGGCCGGCACCGACTCCGGGAATCCGGCCGAGAGCAGGGCGGTGCGGGAGATGTTCAGGGCCTGCTCACCGGCCTGCCCGACGCATCCGCCGATCACGTCGTCGACGAGGGCGGGGTCGAGGTCGTTGCGTTCGACGATGTTCTTGAGGACGTGGGCGAGCAGTTCGACGGGCTTGGTCTCCGACAGGGCGCCGCCGGGCTTGCCCTTTCCGGAGGCGAGGCGGGCGACGTCGACGATGACGGCTTCGGGCATGAGCAGGTCCTCTCAGAAGAACGATGAATCGCCTGACTACAGCGGAATCGGCCGGAATCCCGGTACCGATCTAACGCTCGTTCTACTGGTCTAGCACGTACTCAAGCGCGGAGACAACACCTGGGTCGAAAATCGACAACCCGTGTGGTCAGATCGCGCCCTTGCCGGCATCCCCGGCCGGGACGGCGGTGAAGGTCTTGACGTCGAGCGGGCCGGCGAGGAGGTCGCCGATCGCCGCGCCGAGTTCGGTGAGCGCCGGCGCACCACCGTGCGTGCCGAGCGCCTCGATCGATTGCCAGCGCTCGATCATCACCAGATCGGTCGAATCGCCCGTCGCCTCGTGCAGCGCGTACTTCTCGCAACCCGGTTCGTCGTGGACCTTCGGGATCGCCGCGAGGATGGCTGCCCGAACCTTGTCCTCTTCACCGGGCTTGGGAGAGATGGTCGCGACGACGATGACTTCGGACATGGGTGAGTTCGCTCCTGACGTGGATCAACGCCCGGACGAGGGTCCAGACGTCGATCACGCTAGGCGATCCGCGGGGTCCCCTAGGCGGAATTCGCGAGATGTCCCGGCAGGCGGACGGAACCGGATCGGGCCGAGGTGCGTCCAAGTGAACATGACCGACAACAATCTCAAGCTCCCCGCCCTGGTGTCCGAGTGGCTCGCTGCCGGAGACCGGACCACCGAGATCTTCACCGATACCGTGCACGTCAATCGGACACAGTGGAACGCAGAACTGTCTGCTCACGGTTTGCCTGAACTGACTGCCGATCGGATCTCTCGCCGTGACCTGTTCCGCATGGGCGAGGACGCCGTCAGCAGCCCGGACGCGGCCATCTCGCTGCTCTGGCACACCGTGGCGTTCTGCCAGGGCCAGAAGATGACCGACGCCAAGCGCCGCATCGCCGCGGTCGCTGCAGATCGCGACCACCTCGGTGCCCTCCTCATGCGCACCGCGACGACGAGTCGGACCGATCCTGCCGAGGCGTACGCATTGCTCAAACCTGAGCGCATCGGCAATGTCATCGCGCGGCTCGGCCCCACCGGATTCACCTGGTACCTCTACTTCGCGGGTGCCGGCGCCCCGCACCATCCGTGTCAGCCGATCGACGCCAAGATTGCCCGCACCCTGAGGTGGGCCGGCTGGCGGACAGTGCGTGACAACAGCTGGGCGGCAACAGAATATGCGGCCTACACGCGGCTGGTCGACCGCTGGCGGGTCGAGGCCGGTACCGATCGGAACGACGTCATCGTGCGCGGCCTGTTCTCGGTGTCACCGCCGACCGACTGGGACTATCCGTGGCAGAACTGGGACGACCGCGAAACCTGGAACAGTGATGATTGGATGCACGGACCGCTGAGCGAGAGCGATCTGAAGCAGATCTATCACTGGCTGGCGCTCATCGCCGACATGTACCCGATGTCGACTGCGGCATATGACTTTTCGACGATCGGGGAGAAGACCAAGAACGCTGTCGGCGGGTCGATCGGATCGACATCGCCGCGCCTGCGCGTCGTCGGCGATCCGTACGACGAGCGCGACAGCTTCCGAGGGCGACTCGGGAATCGGTCGTAGGCGTCATGCCAGCCCAGGTTTGGGCGACTCTTCTCGTCGGAGCGGTGGGATTCGCCGGTGGCATAGCTGGTTTGGTTCAACGAACATATGCCGACCGCCGGGCGGAATGGTGGCGTCGCGCTACTTGGGTGTCGATCACACCTTGTCCGACGACGTTGACGCGCAGATCGTCGGCTTCGACGTGCTGGCGAAGCTGCAGCGGTCGAGGTTGGCAAGTCGCGCCGATCGTAGAGTCTTCGCAGCATGGGGTAGCCCGCAGGCTCTGGCATACGAGGGTGACAGCGGAGATCTTCCGACCTCATACTGGCACGTGAGGAGGCATCATGACCAGGACAGAAGCCAGCCCTTCACCCGCCGCGGGTGGACGTCGTCGCGTGCGCCCACTTGTGGTGCGTCAAGCGGCGGCTCGCATGGTGATAGCCGCCAACGAAGCGAATGGCGAGCCTACCGACCCTCGGATTCTCGCCGTTGCTCGAGGCGACGACGGCAGCTGAGCAGCGGGTTCTCTCGGGCGGCACAATCGGACGGCCATCTGCAACACCGATGATGGGCCGGACACGGCGGACGGGGATCGCTCGTCTCGGTGCCATGTCCGGCCCAACCCGACACGGTGCAGGCAGGGGTCACCCGCGCACCGTGGGTCTTGGGAGCCACCGCGAAGGTGGCATCGAAGGTGTTGTCTTACAGGGCCTTACGGTGCCCAGGTGCGCGGCGCGGCGCCGCTGTCGGCCTCCACCGGTGCGCTCACCCGGTAGGCGCGGTTCACCGCGGAGACCACGGCGCGCAGGCTGGCGGTGGTGATCGACGACGCGACGCCGACACCCCACACCGTCTCACCGTTGACCTCGGCCTCGACGTACGCTGCTGCGCTCGCGTCTCCGCCGGCGGTCAGCGCGTGCTCGCTGTAGTCGAGCACGCGGACCTCGTAGCCGACGGTCGAGAGCGCGTCGACGAACGCGGCGAGCGGGCCGTTGCCGGTGCCGGCGATCTCGCGTTCGTTGCCTTCGACCTTCACGATCGCGGTGATGTTGTCGTCGCCGCCGTCGACCTCGGCCGCGTCGACCCGCTGGCGCATCCGCTCGAGCGGCCAGATCGGCTGAAGGTAGTTCTCCGCGAAGACATCCCACATCTCCTTGGGATTGACCTCGCCACCCTCGCCGTCGGTGATCTTCTGGATCTCCCGGCTGAACTCGATCTGCAGACGGCGTGGCAGGTTCATGCCGTGGTCGGCCTTCATGATGTAGGCGACGCCGCCCTTGCCGGACTGGCTGTTCACGCGGATCACGGCTTCGTAGCTACGGCCGACGTCCTTGGGGTCGATGGGCAGGTAAGGCACCTGCCACAGGATGTCGTCGACGTCCGAGTCGGCGTCGTCGGCGTCGATCTTCATCTGGTCGAGACCCTTGTTGATCGCGTCCTGGTGGCTGCCGGAGAAGGCCGTGTAGACCAGGTCACCGCCGTAGGGGTGGCGTTCGGGGACGTTCAGCTGGTTGCAGTACTCCACCGTGCGACGGATCTCGTCGATGTCGGAGAAAGAGATCTGCGGGTCGACACCCCGGCTGAACAGGTTCATGCCCAGGGTCACCAGGCAGACGTTTCCGGTGCGCTCTCCATTGCCGAACAGGCAGCCCTCGATGCGGTCGGCGCCCGCCTGGAAGCCGAGTTCGGCTGCGGCGACCGCGGTTCCGCGATCGTTGTGCGGGTGCAGACTCAGGATGATCGAGTCGCGACGCTCCAGGTTGCGGTGCATCCACTCGATCGAGTCGGCATAGATGTTGGGGGTGGCCATCTCGACAGTGGCGGGCAGGTTGATGATCATCGGGTTCTCCGGGGTGGGAGCGATGATCGCGGTGACCGCATCGCACACATGCTTGGCGTAACTCAACTCGGTGCCCGTGTAGGACTCCGGTGAATACTCGTACCGCCAGTTGGTGTCGGGGTACTTCGCCTGTTCGGCCAGCACCTTGTGTGCCGCGTCGGTGGCGATCTTGGTGATGGCGTCGCGGTCGGCGCGGAACACCACGCGACGCTGGAGCACCGACGTGGAGTTGTAGAAGTGCACGATCACCTTGTTGGCCCCGCGGCACGCGTCGAAGGTGCGCTCGATCAGTTCGTCGCGGCACTGGGTCAGGACCTGGATGGTGACGTCGTCGGGGATGGCGCCGTCCTCGATGATCTCGCGGACGAAGTCGTAGTCGGTCTGGCTTGCCGAGGGGAAGCCGACCTCGATCTCCTTGTAGCCCATCCGCACCAGCAGGTCGAACATGCGGCGCTTGCGCGCCGGGCTCATCGGGTCGATCAGCGCCTGGTTGCCGTCACGCAGGTCGACCGCACCCCACATCGGGGCCTTGGTGATGACGTTGTCGGGCCAGGTGCGGTCGGGGATGGCGATCGTCTCGACCTCGTCGGCGAACTGCCGGTAGCGATGCACGGGCATCGCGGAACCGCGCTGGGTGTTCCAGGCGGGTTGCCCCTCGGGGATGGGTCCCGCGGGTTCGATGATGCGGCTTGCGCCGGAAGTGAAGGTATCTGCTGCAGCCATGATGGTCAGTCTCCGGATGAAAGTGGAAAGTGACCGGCGCGTGAAAAGGCCCCGCGACGGAGGGCCGGTCGATTCAGACCCCGCCGCGGCAACCGAGAAGGAGTGCACGCTGCATGTGCGTCACCATACTCTTTGCCACCCGCGACGATCAAATGCGGTTCCGGCGCCCATCCGTGCGCAACGGTCTCAGGAGTCGAAGGGTTCACCCCATGTGGTGCCGAACGCCACCTCGGACAACGGCAGTCGTTCGCGCGGCCACGCGTCACGTTCGCGGATCTCGGGTGGAAGAGTGTCGGGGTCGTCGGCCAGCCGACCGACGGCCAGCACCACGAGCGGGCGCTTGTCATGCGGGATGTCGAACCGTTCGGATGCGGCGGCGGCGTCGAATCCGGCCATCGGATGCCCGTGCAACCCCAGCGCCCGTGCCTGGACCAGCATCTGCGACAACGCGAGGCCCAGGTCGACCGCGCCGTAGGTGTGCGCCTTCGCGTCGTCGGGATCGTTGGTGGTGCACAGCAGGATGAACGCGGACGCGCGAGGCGCCCACCCGATGTTGCCGCGATTCAGGGTGCCGGTCAGCCGCGTGAACGTGTCGTCGCCCCGTAGCCCGACGACGAACCTGAGCGGCTGGATTCGGCCCCACGTCGGCGCCCACCGTCCGGCGTCGAGGATCTCGGTGATCTCAGACGCCGAGACGGTGGCGGTGTCGTCGTAGCCGCGCGGACTCCAGCGACTCTCGATGAGTTCGTGCACGCGGCCGAGACTAGTGGGTGTTCTTCCGCGGCGTGCGCATGACGAAGGTCAGCACCACACCGAGGACGGTCAGCGCGATCACTGCGGCGAGTGACGCGGCGTGCATCCCGTCGACGTATGCCTGACGTGCCGCGTCGGCCAAAGCCGTTCCGCCGTCGCCCATGTCGAGAGCGCGATGCAGGGTCTCGCCGAGCGTGTCACCGAAGTCCCAGCCCCCGGAGCTCTCCCGGAACACCAGCGTCGCCAGCGACCCGAGCAGTGCCAGCCCGAGCGCCGTGCCGAGTTCGAAACTGGTCTCGGAGATGCCCGACGCCGCGCCCGACCGCTCGACCGGAACCGACCCGACCACCACGTCGGACACCAGGCTGAACTGGATGCCGTAGCCGATTCCGGCGATGGAGGTGAAGACCAGGTAGATCCAGATCGGGCTCGACGTGGTGAGCAGGAGCAGCCCCAGGTTGCCGGCCGCGGCCAGCGCGACGGAGCCGACGAAGGCCGCACGCGTGCCGATGGCGTCGGCGGCGCGCGTCGCACCGAGGGAGAACACCGCCACCGCGACAGCCATTGGAAGTCCGGCGAGCGCTGCGGACAAGACGTCGTGCCCCATCACCGACTGCAGGTACACGCTGGTGAGATACGCCATCCCGCCGAGCGCCATCATGCCCACGAGGGCTACGACGACGGCGGCGCTGAACTGGGCGTTGCCGAACAGTCGGACGTCGAGCAGCGGGGCGCGGGTGTTGCGCTGGTGCACGATGAACACCACGAGCATCGCCAGGCCGATCACACCGATGACGACCGGGCCGGTGGCGACACCCTCGGCGGCCATCGTCTTGACGGCGTACACCAGCGGCAGGATGCCCAGCATCGACAGTCCGACGCCGACGAAGTCGAAGGGGTCGGAGGTGCGAGCGCGATACTCGGGAATCAGGCGCGGCCCGAGGATGAAGAGGACGGCCAGCACCGGCACGTTGATCAGGAAGACCACGCCCCACCAGAAGTGGTGCAGCAGAACGCCTCCCAGCACGGGTCCGAGGGCGCTACCGCCCGCGAAGGCGGCCGTCCAGACGCCGATGGCCCGTCCGCGCTGTCGGGCGTCGGGGAACATGTTGGCGATCAGCGACAAGCTCGACGGCATCAGCGTCGCACCGCCGACGCCCATCAGCGCGCGAGCGGCGATGAGGACCGCGGCGCTGGGTGC
>NZ_JBEXMX010000119.1:0-10866 GCF_040610755.1 Gordonia sp. NPDC003585
CCCGGTCAATCCGGCGACGCGGGCCCGGCGGGATGCCGCCGGAGTGCTCGCGACCGTGCGCGACGCCGCTCGGCAACTTGCCGTCGGCCTCAGTACCGGCAATGCCGAAGAGGTGGCGGCGGCGCTGGAGACGGCGCGTGGCACACAGGGCGCTATCAACACGATGCGTTCGGACATGCGTGGCGGCCGTGAGGTGACGCGGGTGTCGCCGCTGTATTGGACGTCGCGGCTGCGTATCCAACGCATCTCGGCGACCGCCGATCCCATTGACAACGCGGTCCGCAACTTTCGCATCATCGCGCGACGCTCGTTGTCGAAGGTGCAGCGCGGCGAGACGGTGCGTCCCGAGATGGTCGAGATCATCACGGACCTCTCGGGTGCCTTCGAGATCCTGCGCAAGATGATGATGGCGGATCCGGGGGAGGAGCCCGACGAGGCCGACGCCGCCCGGGTGCTGCGGACGATCGTGCGCAAGGCCCGTAAAGAACTCGCGGCCGGCGCGGATCTGTCGGAGACGGCCTTGCTGGCCGAGATCCGATCCTTGCTCGTCGACCTCTTGATGGTTGCCGGACTGCGACGATCGTCGGCGGTCGCGACGCTGCGATGATCACTGTCGGAATTAGGTAGACCTAATTCCAATCATTGCAATGCATGCGAACTCATGCATATATTGAGCTGGCTATGGGTCATTCACACGGGCATTCGCACTCACACGGACCAACGCCGACGTCGGCGAGCGGCCGCAGGATCTGGCCGATGGCGGTTGCTGTCGCGCTGATCGGCGGATTCTTTGTGATCGAGCTGATCACCGGGATCGTGGTCAACTCGCTGGCCCTGATCGCCGACGCGGGGCACATGCTCACCGACGTGGTCGCCCTGATGATGGGCCTGGCGGCGTTGTTGCTGGCCCGCCATGGCCGAACGACCGACGCACGCAGCTTTGGCTGGTACCGCGCCGAGGTCTTCACCGCGGTCGCCAACGCCGTGCTCCTCATCGGCGTTGCCGCCTTCGTTCTCTACGAGGCGGTGCGACGCATCGGCACCGATCCCGAGGTTCCTGGCCTGACACTGGTGATCGTCGCGATCATCGGTCTCGCGGTCAACCTCGGTGTCATGCTGCTGCTGAAGGCCGACGCCAAGGAATCGATCGCGGTGCGCGGTGCCTATCTCGAGGTGCTGGCCGACGCCGTCGGCAGTGTCGGGGTGCTCATCGCCGGAGTCGTGGCCATGACCACCGGCTGGGGCTACGCGGATGTGATCGTCGCCGTCCTCATCGCGCTGTGGGTGGTGCCGCGTGCGGTCCGGCTCGCCACCGATGCCCTGCGCATCCTCAACCAGCAGGCTCCCGCGCATGTCGACGTGGAGGCGCTCCGAGCGGACCTGGCTGCGCTCGACGTCGTCGACGACGTACATGACCTGCACGTATGGTCACTCACGACCGGTATGGACGTCGCCACCGTTCACCTCGGTAGCAGTCATCCCAACGCCGAGGTGCTGCCGGCCGCGCAGGCGGTTCTCGCGCGGTACGGCCTCGACCACGCGACGGTCCAGGTGGATCCGGTCACCCAGCAACGCGCTTGTCGGGAGGAAATGACCTGGTGACGCGCTACCGTCGCTTGTGACTGAAGTGACTAAAGTGACGAGTGGGATTACCATTTTCGAATGGATCGTCGCCAATTCCTGACCGTGCTTGCCGCCGGGACCGCGACCGCGCTGGGCGTCACGGCTCCGGTGGCATCCGCTCAACCGGGCCCGACCATTCGACTGCCCGGGCTGCCGCCCCTCTCGCTCCCACCGCTCCCCGGGGTGCCCCAGGCCGTTCCCGGTGAGCGTCCGTCGCCTGCGGGACTGCTGCCGCCCGACGTGAAGAGCCGCCGACCCTTGCCGCCGAATCCGATCAAGGCGTTGCCCGGGCCGGGCCGGCACATGGCGCTCACGATCGACGACGGCGCCGACTCCGCCGTGGTGGAGTCCTACATCCGTTTCGCCGAGGACACCGGCGCGCGGTTCACCTTCTTCGTCACCGGCTCATATCCGAGCTGGACAGACCACCGAGTGCGGCTGCGTCGGCTCGTCGACTCGGGCCAGATCCAGCTCGGCAATCACACGTGGACGCATCCCAATCTGACCCGGGTGCCCGAGTCGGTGATCGTCGACGAACTGCAGAAGACGAAACGTTTCTTGCGCAACACCTTTGGGGTCGACGGATCGCCGTACTATCGGCCGCCGTATGGGCGTCGCACCAATCGGGTCGACGCGGTCGCCGCCGACGTCGGATATCCCGCGTCGACCGTCTGGTACGGGACGTTGGAGGACTCCCGCGTGATCACCGAGAAGATCCTGATCGAGAACGCGCGCAAGTACTTTCGACCGCAATCGGTGGTGATCGGGCATGCCAACCGCAGGCCGGTGACGCATGTCTACGACGAGCTGGTCGAGATCATTCGCGACCGAAAGTTGCGTCTGGTCACCCTCGACGACTACTTCCTGCCGTTCCGCTGAGCAGTCATTCGGTGGCAGCGACCACGCCGCGCAGGCCGTCCGCGCCGAACAGGGGCTCGAGCATCGAGCTGAAATCCGGTCCGCGACGCAGCATCTGGCCGCCGTCGACGTTGATGACCTGCCCGGTGATCCAGCGCGCGTGATCGCTGAGCAGGAACGTTGCCAGCCAGGCGATGTCCTCGACCTCGCCGACCCGCGGCAGTGGCGTCGCGCCTCGATAATCGGCACTCAGCGTCTCGTCGCCGAGAATGGGTGCGACGAGGTCGGTGCGGATGAGTCCCGGCCGAATCCCGTTGACGCGCACCGAACTCGCGCCGAGTTCGTCGGCGGCCAGCTCGACGAGATGGTCGACCGCCGACTTGGTGACGCCGTAGGCCCCGAACCATCGGTGCGTGTTGCTCGCGGCGATCGACGAGATCGCGACAAAACTGCCGCCGCCAGATCGGACCAATTCACGCGCACTGTGTTTGACGGTGAACATGGTGCCGTTGACGTTGAGGTCGACGGTGCGTTTCCACGCCTCGGTGTCCATCTGGGTGATCGGGCCGATGGTCTCGCTGCCGCCCGCGCACGCCAGCACGCCGTGGAGGCCGTCGCCGTGAGTGACTGCGGATGCCACGGCCGCGGCGACTTGATCTTCGTCCGTCACGTCGGCTGCGTGGCAGTGCACGGCCGAACGGCCGATGTTCTGGTTGATGCGGTCAGCGGTCGCGTCGAGCCGGTCGGCGTCGCGTCCGACGATCGTCACCGCCGCGCCACACTCGGCGAGGTTCGCCGCTACGCCGGCGCCGATTCCGCTACCGCCGCCGGTCACGAGTACTGATTTCTTGGTCATGTCCACGGCGCAATACTAGAACGTGTTCTAGAAATGTCGAGCGATGCTCGCTGGAATCTGTACCTGGGAGCGCGTCCAAGTGCACAGTCCACTTGGTCGGCCTCCTACGTACAGATTCCCCGCAGGCTGGGGTCGGTGGGCGCGGGCGGAAAGGGTCCCGGAAGCGTCAGCGATGGAGTGGGCTGTAGAAGACCAGGCCGTTGCCCTTGTTGTCGTAGACCACGGCACGGCGTTCATGCGCGTCGTCGTACGGGCCTTTGACGATCCCGCCGCCGCTCGCCTCGATGGCTTTCGCTGCACCGTCGACGTCGTCGGTCTTGATCCCGACGACGACCTGCCCGTGGATCGGGTGGTCGACGGCGGTGGCGAGGGCGAGGGTGATGGATCCGCCGTCGAGTGCCGCGAAATGGGCGCCGTCGCGGAACTTCAGTCCCATCCCGAGGGTCTCGCTGTAGAAGTTGATCGACTCGTCGAGATTGTCCGTCGACAAGACGACCATGCGGATGTCGTGGGTGCTCACTAGTGCCTCCTTGAATGGTCTCCCTCGACACTATTGCCCGGGCGAGCGCGAGATCAGAGCATTACGGCCCAATCCTTCAGCGCCAGAACATGAAGAGGTTCCAGCCGAGGGATGCGAGCACCGACGGCACCCCGGAGAGACCGAACAGCCAGTAGATGAAGTCGAAGAACGCCTCGTTGAGGACCGGGATGAACAGCAGCGCGAACACGATGAGGAACCCGTACGGGGCGATCTTCTCGACCGAGCGTCGGGTGTTGTCGGCGAGGTAGGGCTCGATGGCGCCGTAACCGTCGAACCCGGGCACCGGCAGCAGGTTCAGCACGGCCGCGGTGATCTGCAGGAACGCCAACATCGACAACGCGCCCCACAGGTTGAGGCCGTCGGTGCCCGCGACGAGGAAGCCGCCGATTGTGCCGTAGTCGGCGTCGGACCCGAGGAAGCGGACGAGTCCGAGGAGCAGGGCGCCGAGAACCAGGTTGGTCGCCGGACCGGCCAGCGACACGATGGTGCGCTGCGCCCGGGTGAACCCGGCCTGGTTGACGTAGACGGCACCGCCGGGAAAGCCGATGCCGCCGAGCAGGATGAACAGCAGCGGCAGCACGATCGACAGGCCGGCATGGGCGTAGCGCAACGGATTCAACGTGAGGTAGCCGCGGGTCTCGGTGTTGCGGTCGCCGAACCGGAATGCCGTCACGGCGTGCGCGAACTCGTGCAGGCACAGCGAGATCATCCAGCCGCTCAACACCAGCAGCCAGGTGCCGCCGATGGCCATGCCGTTGCGTCCGGCCTCCGATTGCGCGCACATCCAGCCGCCGACGATCGCCGCCGCGATCAACCCGAGGAAGATCGGGCCGGGTCGGACGGCGCGGGCGATGTCGCGCATGCCCGGCCGGATCGGAGTCGCGCTCATTGCTGTGCGAGAGAGGGTCGGACCAACAGCAGGTCGACGTGGTGGCGATAGAACGTCGACCGTTTCACGACGCGCGGATTCACGATGCCCTCCCGTTCGACCACGACGTTGGTGCCACCGGTCTGCGCGGCCCGTCCGTGGAACCAACGGCCGGGCCGCAGCAGGCGTTCCACCTGGGCGCGCACACCCGGTTCGTCGACGGTGGGCTCGATGCGGATGCTGCGAACCTCGCCGTCGAAGAGTCGGTCGTTGTCGACGTAGGTCTCGCCGTGCAGCTTCGCCCCTTCCGCACCGAGGTGGCGCGCCCGGCCGACGACGACCGTCGCGGCGTCGTCGCGGATGAGGGGGATCGTCTGCGCGGTCCCGTGCTCGGCGAGTTCGCGGGCAGCGGGTCCATGGGGCAGGCCGTAGCGACGGGTCGCGGTGGTGGCCTCGGCCGGAACGTACGCGACCTCGACGTCGAGCCGTTCGGCGACCATCAGTGCGGCGATGATCTGGGCGAAGAAAGCGTCGGCCTCGTCGGCGATGGTCGGGGCGACACGTTCGGCAACCCGCGGTTCGACGATGATTCGGCTGACCTCGGCGTCGGCCAGAGCATCGGCGACGGCAGCCTGTGCGGCCTTCTTGTCGTCGGACCGCCAGGCCTGGGTGATGAGCACGAACGACACGCAGATAGCGTATCCACCGGTCAGAACCAGTAGTGTTGGTCAGGTTGTTCAGCGCGTCACATCGAAGGAGCACCCGACATGCCCGCGATCGTGCTTATCGGAGCCCAGTGGGGCGACGAGGGCAAGGGGAAGGCCACCGACCTGCTCGGCGGCAAACTCGACTGGGTTGTCCGCTACCAGGGCGGCAACAACGCCGGGCACACCGTCGTACTGCCCAGCGGTGAGACCTTTGCTCTGCACCTGATTCCGTCCGGCATCCTCACCCCGGGCGTCAACAACGTCATCGGCAACGGCGTGGTCGTCGACCCCGGTGTGCTGCTCACCGAACTGGGCGGACTCGAGGAACGCGACGTCGACACCACCGGCCTCATGATCTCGGCCGACGCGCACCTGCTGATGCCGTATCACGTGGCCATCGACAAGGTGACCGAACGCTTCCTCGGCAACAAGAAGATCGGCACCACCGGACGCGGCATCGGACCCTGCTACCAGGACAAGATCGCCCGCGTCGGCGTGCGCGTCGCCGACGTCCTCGACGAGAAGATCCTCGCCCAGAAGGTCGAGGCCGCGCTCGAACTCAAGAACCAGATCCTGGTGAAGATCTACAACCGGCGGGCCCTGGAGCCCGCGCAGGTGGTCGACGAGGTGATGGCGCAGGCCGAGGGATTCAAGCACCGCATCGCCGACACCCGACTCCTGCTCAACCAGGCCCTCGAAGCCGGGGAGACGGTCCTGCTCGAAGGTTCGCAGGGCACGCTCCTCGACGTCGACCACGGCACGTACCCGTATGTGACGTCGTCGAACCCGACGGCCGGTGGTGCTGCGGTGGGTGCGGGCATCGGCCCCAACAAGATCACCACCGTGCTCGGCATCCTGAAGGCCTACACCACGCGCGTGGGGTCGGGGCCGTTCCCCACCGAACTCTTCGACGAGTGGGGTGCCTACCTGGCGAAGACGGGTGGCGAGGTCGGTGTCACCACCGGTCGCGCCCGTCGGTGTGGATGGTTCGACGCGGTGATCGCGCGGTACGCCACCCGCGTCAACGGCATCACCGACTACTTCCTCACCAAGCTCGACGTGCTCTCCAGTCTCGACACCGTCCCCATCTGCGTGGCCTACGAGGTCGACGGGGAACGCGTCGAGGACATGCCGATGACCCAGACCGGCTTCCACCACGCCAAGCCCATTTACGAAGAGATGCCCGGCTGGTGGGAAGACATCTCGCAGTGCACCACGTTCGACGAACTTCCCAAGAACGCGCAGGACTACATCCTCCGACTCGAAGATCTTGCCGGAGCACACATCTCGTGCGTCGGCGTCGGACCGGGGCGCGATCAGACGATTGTGCGTCGGGCCATCGTCTAGCCGCTGTTCGGCAGCCACGCCCCGTGCAGTCCGGCTGGGACGCGGATGGGGAGGTCGACGGTGGCGAGCGGTCCGGCGGCCGGGTCGTCGGCGCTGAGAACGTAGAAATACGAACGCATGTCGGCGGGATCGGTGCCGATCGCGCCCCAATAGTCGTGGTCGGTGCCGGGCATGAAGATGGGTTCGCCGATGGCGACACCGGGGCTCCAGCATTCTTCGCGGTCGGCGTTGATGTCGTGGAACCACAGGCTGTCCTGCGATCCGCTGTCGTGCGGACCCTTCGACACCGATGCGATACGACGGTGATCGCGGGTGAGCAGCCGGTCGTCGACGCGGGGGAACTCCATGTCGATGGCGTTGTCGCTGAGGACCGTTCGGACGATCCGATCATCCGGGTGGATCACCGCGCGGGTGATCGTCGACGCCGCGGGGCGCGGTTGGTCGGTGAATCCGCTGGGGTAGGTCCACTCGACGTAGTCAACCGTTACCGACCCGTCTGCACGATCGAAGGCATTCGCGAAATGCCACACCCAGAACGGCTCGGTCGTGATCCAGCGGACCTGACCACCATCGCGCGGGATCAGCGCGATCCGGGTTCCGTCGTCGGGCCGCCAACTCAGAAGCGAGCCACCGGTCATCACTGCTTCGAGGTCGAAGATCAACGGGCACACGAACAGTACGACGTATCGCTGGGTGAGTGCCATGTCGTGGATCATCACCGGTTCGGTCAGGCCGTCGATCGGGGTCGGCGGCCGCACGGACCGACCGTCGGCGCCGACCACCGACCAGGTGAGGTAGGGCGCCTCCAGCGTGTAATTGAAGAGCACCATCTCACCGGTGGCGGGATCGATCTTGGGGTGTGCGGTGCTGCCAACCCGCATGGCGTCGTCGCAGTCGGTCTTCGACAGCGTCGCAAGATCTTTCGGGTTGAGCAGATACGGTTGGTCGGCTTCGGCCATGGCCATCAGCCGCCCACCGTGGCGGACGATGTTGATGTCGGGCAGTTCGCGCACCGTCCCCGCCAACCGATCGCCGACCTCCTCGGCCGACGGTGTGTAGCCGTCGGTGATGCCCGACCAGATGGCATGTCCCGCAGCCTCTTCGGCCGCGACCATTGATGTTCGCACGAACCGGTTGGTGTAGCCGGCGCGGCCGCCGGAGATGGTGAGGCGGTGGACCATGCCGTCGCCGTCGATGGGGTAGACGAAGGAGCCGATCGGATCGAAGCGGGGGTTGGGGCCGTTGCGGAGGTAGCTGCCGTCGAGATCTGTGGGGAGTTCTCCGGTGATGCGGAGGTCGGCTACGTCGACCTCCTCGCGCTGGGGTGCGTTCACCCCGGTCAGGTGGCTGTGGTGGGCGAGGTCGACGGGTGCGGGGCGGGCCGGTGCGGTGGTCATGATGGTCTCCGATTCCGAGATGAGGGTCAGGCAGTGGCGGCGGGTGCTGTGGCGGCGGTCGGACCCTCGGCGATGGCCTGAGTGCGCTTGACGGCGAACACGATCAGCGCGACCGGGATGACCCAGTTCAGCAGGATGTTGCCGGGATGGGCACCCGCGACGTCGGCCGAGGCGGCCAGGACACCGGCGATGACGTGGCAGACACCCATGGCGGCCACGGCGCCGGCCCAGATCAGGCTGATCTGACGGTTCTTGGCACGGAAGATCGGGGTGTTCCAGTACTGCTTGTCGACGGACTCACGTGCGTACTGCTCGGTGAACGGGATGGTGAACGCCGAGACCGCCATGATCGCGGCCAGGATGAAGGCCGAGCCGCCGCGTCCGAAGAACACCAGCGCCTCGTCGACCTGGTGGTTTCCGACGATCCCGACAATGGCGATCAGGCCGAACAGGACGACGCCGGACACATCCAGGATCTTCCAGCCGTGCCCCTTCGCTGCCGAGTAGGCGGTCATGCCGAAGGCGATGAGACAGGCCGCGATCGCGGCGAGGGTGACGTGATCGGCGCCGAGGCGTTCGGCGGCAAAGCTGAAGACGAACCAGGGGGCCAGTCCCAGGATCATGGATTTTGCGTTCATCGGGGTTCTCCTACGAGGTGGTTGTTGTTGGTGTCTCCACTCTCGCGTTTCCCGATGACGCAAACATCTGCGTCATGACGGAGGTTTTGCCGCCAACCACGATTACCTACCCGCCACGTACGCGGCCAGCTCGACGCGGGTCCGCAGCCCCAGCTTCGACAGCGCGTGTGACACATGCGTCTGCACGGTCCGTGGTGAGATGAACAGCCGGGTGGCGATCTCGCTGCCCGAGAGCCCGGCCGCCACGAGTTCGGCGACGGTGACCTCGGTCTTGGTGAGGCTCTCCCAGCCGTGCCGCGGCCGGTCGCGGACGGCGTTCGGGTCGATCCGTAATCCCATCGGACGGAGGCGGGAGGCGATCCGCGCCGACATCGTCGTCGCACCCATCGATTGGGTCAGGGTGAGCGCCCGCCCGGCGGCATCTCGGGCCGCGTCCTTGTCGCCCAGAAGTGCTGCAGCACAGGCAGACTCCTCGAGTGCGCTCGCAGTCAACACCATGTTGCCGGAGGAAGCGAGTTGTGCAGCGGTCGCTTGGGCGGTCGTCATCACCGCGGCTGGTTCACCAGAGCGCATCGCACATGCCAACTCGATCGTCGCGGCCATCGTGGGGGTCGGTGCGTGTGGCATCGCGTCGAGCCCGTCGGCGACGAGGTCGAGGAGATCGCTGTCGCGGGCTCGGGTTCCGATTCGCGCGCAGTCGAGCGCGAACACTGCAAGCCAGGTGTAGAGGTGGAGCGATTCGGCGTGCGACCAGGTCTGCGCCGCAAGGTGCGCCGCGGGTCGTAGACGTCGGGTGGATTCGAGCAGCAGCGTCCGCGCGCGTTCGACCTCGGGCATGCCGAACTGATTCCGCAGCGACCTGCGATCCCAGTCGTCGAGGCGGGTCGAGGCGGCCGCGATGTCACCACGAAGCACTTCCATGACAGCCTGTCCGCCTTCGGCCAACGACGTCCAGCCCATGTCGGCGGCCGACAGTCGATCCAGGGCGGCGTCCCATGTGGCGGCGGCGTCGTCGAAGTTGCCCAGCGAGAACTCCACGCCACCCTGCGACAGTTCGTGATACGACGTCATCCAGTCGGCGGCGCGGCTGGCACGCAGCTGGCTCATGGCGGTCAGAAGTTCGGCTGCCGCGTTGGGTCCGTGTGCGTACAGTTCGATCAGCGGAGGCCAGACGTCGGCAGACGAGTTGACCGACACAGGCGCCGGTTTGTCGTCGCCCACCCGGCGCGACGCGAGCATGCTCAAGCGCAAGGCTTCGTCGAGGTCGCCGACGAGGAACCGTCGTAACGCCTCGCCGACAACACCCTGCACCGACCGTTTCTGTGCCTCGTTGTCGACGTCGAACAGCGGTGTCAGTGGAATCGGCCGGCTGCCGTCGAGGATGCGGTTGTAGGCGCGCAGGTCGCGGAGGGTCTCGGTGACCTCGTCGCCGACCGGCAATTGCAGTGTCTCGTCGATGAGGTCACAGGCGCGATCGGTGTCGCCCTTGTTGACGAGGGCGAACAGCAGGATGCTGTGCAGACTCGCGATCTCGTCGATGTCGGCGGCATTCGCCAGGCCCTCTGCAGCGACCTCCGAAGCCCGGGCGAGTTGTCCGGAGCGAGCCAGGGCAATCGCGAGGTCGCTGTGTACGCGGGGCGGTGGTCCACCATCGGTGCGGGCGGCGATGCTGTCGAACAGATCCACGGCGACCGCGGGCGTGTTCTCCAGGTCGATCTCGGCGCGGCGCACCGCGTCGAGGATCGTCGACGCGTCGGTGCCTGCGGCGAGAGTGTGGTGAGCGCTCATCTGCGGTTGCGCCGCGACGCTCGGGTGGTTGGCCACCGCGTCGTGCAGCACCGCACGCAGGGTCGGATCCAGTTGGCGGTAGGTGACGTCGGCGTAGAGGTCGTGGGTGAACGCGAGGGCTCCGGCGTCGTCGGTGCCGATGATGCCCGCGTCGATGGCGGTCTGCGCCGCGCCGACGAGAGCGGCTGGAGCGGAACCGTCGAGTGCGGCGAGGTCGGCGAGCGTTGCCGGACCGCCCCACAC
>NZ_JBEXMX010000120.1:0-10857 GCF_040610755.1 Gordonia sp. NPDC003585
CCGAAGACCGCGGCCGGACGCGCCGCTGCGCTGCGGCCGCCACCCGCGGAACCGTTGCGCCCCACCGTCCTCGACGAGCCGGCGCCGACCGGCCGCCGCAGTCATCTGGGCCGCTGGATCGCACTCGGCGTGGCGCTGATCGTCGTCGCTGCACTCGTCATCGGGTACTTCGTGATCCGGGCGACGATCTACAGCAACTACTACGCGACCGCCACCGACACCACCCAGGTCAACAACCTGACCGACGGCAACGTCGTGATCCGTCAGGGTTCGCCGGAGGAGTTCCTCTTCCGCACGATGAATCGGCCTGCGGCGAACGGATGCATCGAGACCGACGCGCAGATGGTGCCGCAGATCGTCTTCAAGGACGAGGGCCAGGAATGTGCCCGCACCCTGCGCCTGCTCGATCTGAAACAGGCCACCGCGCAGTCGATCGTCGACCTGAAGATCAAGAACCTCAGTCGTGACGAGGTCGAGAACTCGATCAGCGGCGAATTGCTTCCGGTGTGCCAGGACATGCCGACGAGCACTCCGCCACCGCGGACCGGCACGACGACGCCGAGCAACCAACCCGGATATCCGGGCGGCGGCGGAGCCGATTCGACGCTGACTCCGGGCGCCACCACGGCGCCGACGCGCCCGAACCCCGCTCCGGCACCGTCCACCACGCGACCCCCGCTCGACGATCCGAACGCCACCGGCACCGTGCCGAACACCCCACCTGTCGGCTACCCGGACTGCCGACAAAAATGACCCAGTCCGCGCCCGCTCCGCACGCACCCCCGCGTCAACCGAACGAGCAGACCGGCCGCAACACCGAGCTTCTGCTTCTGGTGTTCGCGATCGGCCTGGTCACGGTGGCGCTGTTGATCGTGCAAGCCGCACAAGGGCAGTCCATCACCTGGGCGATCCTCAAGTACGTGGGCGCCTACATCCTGCTGTTCGGTGCGGCGCACTTCGTGATCCGCCGGTACGCACCCCACGCCGACCCGATCCTGCTGCCGGTGGTGGCCGTCCTCAACGGGCTGGGCCTGGTGCTCATCCACCGGCTCGACCTGGGCACCGCATCCAACGAGACACCCGTCCCCACCGAACACACCAGCAACGCCGACCAGCAGTTGCTCTGGGCGTTCCTCGGCGTCATCGCCTTCTCGGCGATCCTCATCGTCGTACGCGATCACCGCACGCTGTCTCGGTACGCCTACACCCTCGGTCTCGGCGGCATCATCTTCCTCGCGATCCCGGCGATCCTGCCGGCCGGATGGTCGACGATCAACGGGTCCAAGATCTGGATTCGCACGCCCTTCTTCAACATTCAGCCCGGCGAGTTCTCCAAGATCCTCATCATCATCTTCACCGCGGCGTTCCTGGTGGCCAAGCGCGACCTGTTCACCACCGCAGGCCGACACTTCCTCGGGATGGATTTTCCGCGCGCACGTGACCTCGGACCGCTGCTGGCGGCGTGGGCGATCGCGATCGGCGTGCTGGCCTTCGAGTCCGACCTCGGCACGTCGCTGCTCATCTTCACCACGATGCTGACGATGGTGTACGTCGCCACCGAACGGGTCAGCTGGCTGGTGATCGGTCTGACGCTGTTCGCGGCCGGGGCGGTCCTGGCGTACTCGCTGTTCAGCCACCTCCAACTCCGGGTGTCCATCTGGCGAGACCCGTTCGCCGACTTCTACGGCGACGGCTATCAGATCGGCCAGAGCCTGTTCGGCCTGGCCACCGGCGGCCTGCTCGGCACCGGTTTGGGGTCGGGCCGGCCCAACACCGTCCCGTTCGCCAACACCGACTTCATCATCGCGACGATCGGCGAGGAACTCGGCTTGGCCGGCCTCACCGCGATCCTGCTGCTGTTCCTGGTGCTGATCATGCGCGGACTGCGCACCGGCGTCGCCGTCCGCGACAGCTTCGGCAAACTGCTCGCCACCGGGCTGTCGTTCACCATCGCGATGCAGGTCTTCGTGGTGGTCGGCGGCGTCACCAAACTCATTCCGCTGACCGGTCTGACGACGCCGTTCATGTCGTACGGCGGGTCGTCGCTGCTGGCCAACTACATTCTTCTGGCCCTGCTGGTGCGGATCTCCAACGCGGCCCGCGAGCCCGATCCGGCCAATCGCCGACCGGCACCCAAGCCGGTCGAATCGCTGCCCACGCAGGCGGTGACCCGCGCATGAACAAGCCGATCCGACGGGTGTCGGTCGCGGTCATCCTGATGATGGTGGCACTACTGGCCAACGCGACCTACGTCCAGGTGTTCAAGGCCAACAGCCTGCGCACCGACAGCCGCAACGACCGCATCCTGCTCGACGAGTTCTCCCGGCAGCGTGGTCTCATCACGGCTGGCGGCACCGTGATCGCCAGTTCGGTGCCCACCGACGGCCGCTTCAAGTTCCAACGCGTGTATCCGGGGGAGACGGCGTTCGGGTTCGCACCCATCACCGGCTACTTCTCGCACATCTACGGCAACAGCCAGATCGAGGATGCCGAGAACAGCATCCTCAACGGCTCCGACGACCGGCTGTTCGGTCAACGGTTCATGGACATGCTGTCCGGCCGTGATCCGCGCGGCGGCAATGTCGTCACCACCATCGACCCCCGGATCCAGCGGCTCGCCTACAACGCCCTGCGCAACGGGCCGTGCGACGGTCCGTGCCGCGGTTCGCTGGTGGCGCTGCAACCGAACACCGGCAAGATCCTCGCGATGGTCTCGACACCCAGCTTCGACCCGAACCTGCTGGCCAGCCACGACGCCGACGAGCAGTTCCGCAACTGGGACCGGTTGACCAAGGATCCGCGTCAGCCCACGCTCAACCACGCCATCAACCAGCTCTACCCGCCCGGATCGACGTTCAAGGTGATCACGTCGGCGGCCGCACTGCGCGACGGGATCGACACCAGCATCCGGCTGACCGCGTCGCCGTCGATCGTGCTGCCCGGCACCAACCAGAGCTTGGAGAACTACGACGGCGAGACGTGCCCCGGGTCGTCGGGGGGAACCGTAACGCTCGAAACGGCGTTCAAGTTCTCGTGCAATACCGCGTTCGCCGACCTGGTGACCACGAAGATGAAAGATGCGACGACAGTGTTCACCGAGACCGCCCGGCTGTTCGGGATCGATCAGCCCGGACCGAACATCCCGATGACCGTGACCGAGTCGACCGTCGGTTCGATCACCTCCCCGGATGTGCTCGCCCAATCGGCGATCGGTCAGCGCGACGTCCGCCTCACCCCGCTGCAGAACGCGATGATCGCCGCTACCGTCGCCAATGGTGGCGTGCGGATGCGCCCGTACCTGGTGGATAAACTGCAGGCGGCTGATCTGCGCACCCTCGAGACCACTCAACCGGCGACGATCAACCAGCCGATCACCTCGGATCAGGCGTCGACCCTGACCCGGATGATGGTGCTGTCCGAACAGGAGACCAACGGTAGCGGCGGCGCTGTCACCGTTGCGTCGAAAACCGGGACGGCCGAACTGTCGGACCCGAACGCGACGCCGGTGACGTGGTACATCGCGTTCGGTCCGTCGACGAACGCACAGGTGGCCCTTGCGGTCGTCGTGGAAAACGGTAGGAATGGCGTGAAGTCGGTGGGCGCCGATCTCGCACCGATCGGACGGGAAGTGATCAACGCAGTGGTGGGAGGTCCAGGTCGATGACCTTGCAGAACGGCATGACCATCGCCGATCGCTACCGCCTGATGAGGCTGATCGCGACCGGCGGTATGGGACAGGTGTGGGAGGCGCTCGACACCCGGCTGAATCGTCGGGTGGCGGTCAAGGTTCTCAAGGCCGAGTACACCAACGATCCTGAGTTCATCGCACGGTTCCGCGCGGAGGCGCAGACCACCGCCAAGCTGAACAACCCCGGCATCGCCAACGTCTTCGACTACGGCGAGACACCCGATCGGGCCGGCGGCGAAGCGCTCGCCTATCTGGTGATGGAGCTCGTCGACGGTGAGCCGCTCAACTCGGTGATCTCCCGTCTCGGCCGGCTCTCGCTGACCAACACCCTCGACATGCTCGAGCAGACCGGTCGGGCGCTGCAGGCTGCGCACAGCCAGGGGCTCGTGCACCGCGACGTGAAGCCCGGCAACATCCTGATCACCCCGACCGGCCAGGTGAAGATCACCGATTTCGGTATCGCGAAGGCGGTGGACTCCGCACCGGTCACCCAGACCGGCATGGTGATGGGCACCGCCCAGTACATCTCGCCCGAGCAGGCCACCGGCGACGAGGCGACCGCGGCGTCGGACGTCTATTCGCTCGGCGTCGTCGGCTACGAGTCGCTCACCGGCCGCCGACCGTTCCTCGGTGACGGCGCAATCACGGTGGCCATGAAGCACATTCGGGAAACCCCGCCGCCGCTGCCGAGCAACCTGCCGTCGGGTGTGCGTGAACTCATCGAGATCACGATGGCCAAGGATCCGCGTCAGCGTTACGCCAACGGTGGCGAGTTCGCCGACGCCGTCGCCGCGGTGCGGGCGGGTCGTCGGCCGCCGCGTCCGGGTGCCGCAGCGGTCGCGGGAGCGGCTGCCGGGGCCGCTGGTGCTGCGGCGCTGTCCCGTACCGCGCCGGCAAGTGCGGCGTCACGCCCGCCGACCGCCCCCCGTTCCACGCCGATCCCGCCCCCGGATGACAGCTGGACCACCGGTCAGAAGGTGCTCGCCGGGGTGGCCGCCGCGCTGCTCGTCGGTGCGATCGGCCTGATCGGCTTCTGGTTGCTCACCAAGGATTCGTCGGGGGCGAGCGCGCCGACCCCGTCGTCGACGACGGTGACGCAGTTCCAGACGACGACGGTCGCACCGCCGCAGACCACCGAGACCGAAGACGACACCCCCACGCCGACCACGACGACCACCACTCGGCGGCCGACGACCCGCACGACCACCGAGAACACCACCACACCGACCACCGAACCCCAGACGAGCGAGAGCACCGACCCCGGCGCTCAGACCGCACCGCCCTGGTTGTCCTTCCCGCCGATACCATGATGTCGACGCCGCATCACCTCTCCGACCGCTACGAACTGGGCGAAACGCTCGGGTTCGGCGGTATGTCGGAGGTCCACTACGCCCGCGATCTTCTCCTGCACCGGGATGTCGCGGTCAAGGTGCTGCGCGCCGATCTGGCCCGCGATCCGACGTTCTACCTGCGCTTCCGGCGCGAAGCCCAGAACGCGGCCAAGCTGAACCACCCGACCATCGTGCAGGTCTTCGACACCGGTGAGGCCGAGACCGACGACGGTCCGCTGCCGTTCATCGTGATGGAGTACGTCGACGGCGACACGCTGCGCGACATCTTGCGCTCCAACGGTCCGGTCGCCCCGCGGCAGGCGATGACGTGGATGGCCGACGTCGCCGCCGCCATGGACTTCTCACACCGCAACGGCATCGTGCACCGCGACATGAAACCGGCCAACGTCATGATCGACAAGTCCGGTGCGGTCAAGGTGATGGACTTCGGTATCGCCCGCGCCATGAGCGACACCAGCGCGACCATGACGCAGACGTCGGCCGTGATGGGCACCGCCCAGTACCTGTCGCCCGAGCAGGCGCGCGGCATCAAGGTCGATCCGCGCAGCGACATCTACTCGATGGGGTGCGTGCTCTTCGAGCTGCTCACCGGGGAGCCGCCGTTCACCGGTGATTCGCCGGTCGCCGTCGCACACCAGCACGTCCACGAGGATCCGCCGTGGCCGTCGCACGTCAAGCCAGAGATCCCGCGCGAACTCGACTCCGTGGTCCTCAAGGCGATGAGCAAGAACAAGGAGAACCGCTACCAGTCGGCGGGCGATCTCCGCGCCGATCTGATCAAGGTGCTCGCCGGCGGCAAACCGTCGGCGCCGCTGCTGCTGTCGGACGCCGAACGCACCGAGTTCATCGACACCGGCCCACGCAAGGCCATGCGCGCCGAGGCGGCCGGCGGTGGTTCACATCGACGCGAGGACGACGACACCGGGCCGCAGGCGGTCCGACGCCGCTCCAAACCAGTGATGTTCGGGGCGGTCGCGGCCGTGGTCTTGTTGCTGGTCGCTGCGCTGTTCTTCTGGGCGCCGTGGAGCTCCGACGACTCCGCCCGGCAGGTCTCGGTGCCCGATGTCGCGGGCCTGACCACACCCGACGCGCGGTCGGCGCTGGAGAAGGCCGGGTTCGAGGTCAAGGAACTCCAGGAGCCGAGTGCCACCATCGACGTCGGCCACGCGACCCGCACCACACCGGGCGGCGACAACGTGATGGCCGCCGAGGGTTCCGAGGTGACGCTCTACATATCGTCGGGTCCACCACGCGAGAAGATCCCCGACGTCCGCGGCAAGACGCTGCCCGAAGCGACCGAGATGCTCAAACGCCGCGGCTTCACCGACGTCAAGACCGTCCGCGTCGACTCGACCGCCGAACTGAAGGACAAGGTGGTCGAGACCGCCCCCATGATCGGCACCGAGGTGCCCGTGACCGGGGTCGTGGAACTGCGCATCGGCAACGGTCCCAAGCTGGTGACCGTGCCTAATCTGGTGGGTCAAACCCGGCAGCAGGCGCAGGTGTATCTCGAGCAGATCCAGCTCCGCATGGTCGTCGTGCAGGTCGACTCCGACCAGCCTGCCGGTCGAGTGGTCAGCTCGTCGCCGTCGGCCGACGTCGAGGTCAGCGAGGGCAGCGTCGTGCAGGTCTCGGTGTCGCGCGGCAACCTGTTCGTGATGCCCAATCTCCGCGGCAGCACCCCCGCCCAAGCCTTGGCCGAGCTGAGCCGGGCAGGTTGGGATCGCAGCACGCTGACGCGGTCGACGCGCAACGTCCCGCTCGGCAGCCCCGACGACGGCAAGGTCATCGGGCAAGACCCCGCCCCGGGAAGCAAGGTGCGCAAGAACGGGTCGATCAGCATCGTCGTCGGACAAGCGAGTCTGCTGCCCAACTGACTCCTCAGCGCGTGATGGCAGCCGCCATCTCGGCTTCCAGCGCGGCGACGCGCTCTTCGGGGATCTCGATGCCGCACACCGCGAGCCAGTTGGCGAGCATGCGGTGGCCGCCCTGGGTGAGCACGCTCTCCGGGTGGAACTGCACGCCGTGAATCGGCAGCTCCCGATGTTGCATGGCCATGACGATGCCCGATTCGGTGCGACCGGTGACGACGAGTTCGTCGGGGATGGTGTCGGGCACCACGGTCAGTGAGTGGTAGCGGGTGGCCGTGAACGGATCCGGTAGGCCGGCGAGGACGCCGACGCCGTCGTGGGCGACCTGAGACGTCTTGCCGTGCAGAAGTTCTGGCGCACGGTCGACGGTCGCGCCGAAAGCCGCACCGATCGCCTGATGTCCGAGACAGACACCAAGCAGAGGGAACCCGTGCTCGGCCGCGACGGTCACCATCGGCGTCGTCACGCCGGCGCGCTGCGGGGTCCCCGGGCCCGGGCTGAGCAGCACACCGTCGAATCCGGTTGTCGCCGAGACAAGATTCTCGGTGTCCAAGTGCGGGTCGTCGTTGCGCCACACCACAGCCTCGACACCGAGCTGGCCCAGGTACTGGACCAAGTTGTAGACAAAGCTGTCGTAGTTGTCGATGACCAGGATGCGTTGCACCCCGACAGGCTACCGCCGCAGCAGGGGTGGTTACGACGGCGACCAGGTGAGATACCGTAGAGGAGAGCTTTTGCGCGCGCCGGGAGCCATCCCAACTGCGCGGTGTCGTACTACAGAGGAAGTCATGCCGAAGTCAAAAGTCCGGAAGAAGACCGACTACACCATCAACCCGGCCAGCCGGACCCCGGTCAAGGTCAAGGCCGGACCGTCCAGTTCGATCTACGTGGGCGTGATGCTCGGGCTCATGGTGCTCGGACTCGCCTGGCTCGTCGTCTACTACCTGGCCGCGAGCAACACCACGTACGGCGGCGAGGGCCAGCCCCTGCACTGGATGGCGAACCTCGAGGCGTGGAACTTCCTCATCGGCTTCTCACTGATGGTCGCCGGCCTCCTGATGACCATGCGGTGGCGCTGACCTGCGCATATTGTCCGCATCAGGTTCTCCACACTGTGGAAATCACATGTGTGTAATTCATCCCCACTGTGAGTAACTTCTGTGGATAACTCTGTCGACGCCTCTTGGGCGACCCCCCGAGCCGCTGCCGCAGCCCTCTGTATCGCCGGGTTCGTCCTGCTCGCGGTGGCCTTGGTGGCAGCTCCCGACGCGGTGGGGTTGCTGATGATCTCTGTCGCCGGCGTCCTGTTGCTGGCCTTCGGCGGGTACGCGCTGATCATCCGGCCACGTCTGGCCGTTGCGGCGTCACCACCGCAGCTGACGATCCGGACGATCGGCGGCGTCCACACCTACGCGCCGGATCAGGTCGAACGCATCCGCCTGCTGGCCCTGCGTCGGATCGGACGCCGGACCGCGCAGCTGGAGATCGATCTGCTCCCCGACGGCGCCGGCTCGCGCGACGACGCCCGGCTGGTGGTCTTCAGCCGATGGGATCTCGGTGCCGACCTCATCACCGTGGTCGACGAATTGCGCCGCGCGGGCTTCACGGTCGACGACGCGCGGCCGTAGGACACGCCCCGATCGCCGGCTGAGCAGCAAAGAGTCCACTCCCGCCGGAGGTGCAAGCGAACAGTCGCCACCCGCTGGCTGAGGTGCGAGCCTGCGAGCCTCGAAGCCCGTGGTGAGACGACAATGTCCTCTCACCAGGCCTTCGAGGCTCGTCGCTAGCGCTCCTCACACCTCAGGCAGCGGGTGGGGGCTCCTCACACCTCAGGCAGCGGGTGGGGGCTCCTCACACCTCAGGGAGCGGAGGAAGGCACCTGCGGGGGAGCAACACCTTTCAGCGCAGGATCATCGGCCCGCTGTACATGACTCCTGCGCCGACCCCGACAGCGAGCGCCAGCACCAGCAGAACGCCGAGCGCGGCCCACGACACCCGCGATGCCGACGCCGCGTCGAGCCGATTGCGTGGCAGCACCAGTTCGGGGAGGTAGACGATCGCGGCCGTTGCGGCGACGCCAAAGGCCAGACCGCCGAGATGTGCCATCAGGGAGATGCCCGGCAACGAGATCGACAGGACCACGTTGAAACCGATGATCACCAGCACCGGGGTCGGCGAGACGCGGGCCTTGAGAACGATCACCAGCATCGCCCCCATCAGCCCGTAGATCGCACCGGATGCGCCCGCGGTCTGGACGTTGTCGGCTTCGAAGAGCATCACGGCAGCGCTGCCGCCGAGTAGAGAGATCAGGTACACCGCGAGATACCGGTAGATGCCCAGGGCGATCTCGAGGTCGCGGCCGATGATGTAGAGCGAAATCATGTTCACTGCGACGTGCATCACGGTGAAGTGCAGGAATCCGGCGGTCAGCAGACGCCAGTACTCACCGTCGCCGACGATGCCCTTGACGAGATCACCGTGTGCGAACAGTGCCGCGTTCGAGGGGTCGGTGACACCGGCCTCGGCAACGCACAGTCCGAACACGATCAGGTTGATCGCGATCAGCGCGTAGGTCGCGTACGGCGTCCGGCTCGACGAGATGGCCCGGAACGACCACGACCGTCGTCCCGGATTGGCCGAACCTCGCTGGACTCCGTCGTCGCGCAGGCAGTCGACGCAGTGCTGGCCGACCGCGGCGGGACGCAGACATTCCGGACACGCCGGCCGCCCACACCGACTGCAGGACAGTCCGGTGGGGCGGTCGGGGTGCCGGTAGCACACGGCCACCTGAGGTGGCGTGTACTGAGGGCCGGTCAGTTGACCTCGATCTTCTCGATGACGACCTCGTCGAGCGGACGGTCACGACGGTCGGTCGAGGTGGTGGCGATCGCGTCGACCACCTGCTGCGACGCGGGGTCGGTGACCTCGCCGAAGATCGTGTGGCGACGATTCAGGTGCGGGGTCGGGCCGACGGTGATGAAGAACTGCGAGCCGTTGGTGCCGGGTCCGGCGTTGGCCATCGCGAGCAGATAGGGGCGGTCGAACTGGAGTTCCGGGTGGAACTCGTCGGCAAACTGGTAGCCCGGGCCGCCCGTGCCGGTGCCGGTGGGATCGCCGCCCTGGATCATGAATCCCTCGATGACGCGGTGGAACGGCGAGCCGTCGTAGAACGGTCCGGAGTTGCCGCCCGACGCGTTGGGCTTGGTGTAGTCCTTGCTGCCGTCGGCGAGACCGACGAAGTTCGCGACGGTCTTGGGAGCGTGATTCGGGAACAGGTCGACCTTGATGTCGCCGCGATTGGTGTGAATGGTTACAGAAGAATTCGGTGTGGTCACACCTCCATCCAACCATCTGCGACGAAGTCGGTGGTCAGACTGCACGACCAACCCCGCTGGCATCGTGTCGCGTCGACTGGCAGTCTTGTCCACATGCCCAAGAAGTATCTGATCGCCGCCGCAGGTGCGCTGGTCGCGAGTGTGTCGGCCGGCATCGCTGTCCTGCTGGTCCGACGGTCGCGGCGCGAACCTGCTCCGGTGTCTGCCACTGTGCCCCGTGTTGAGGAACTGACCACGACGATCGACTCCGAGAAGTCGACGTCACAGGCCTCCTGACGGCGGCCGGACGATCGCCACAGGTAATTTGGAACCGTGACCTCCGACGACGAACGCAATCGGCCGCCCGGCCCGGGCGATGCCGATGACGCACGTGGCGCCGGACCGGCTCCATCGTCCACCGAGGCCGGCTCCGGCAGCCTGGCCCCATGGGAGCGTCCTCCGCGGGCTCCGCTGAGTGCACCCGTGCGTCCGCCGTCCGGCGAGCCATCGTCGGCCCGACCCCCGACGCCCGACCCGCGTCGCACCACCGGCAGCCATCCGATCCCGCCGCGCGGCCCGGTCACCGGTCCGCGCCCCACCCGCGGCCCAGCGCGGTCCGGCCTCGGTCCCAC
>NZ_JBEXMX010000121.1:0-10160 GCF_040610755.1 Gordonia sp. NPDC003585
CTCGGGCGCGTCGACGATGACCCGCGCGGTGTTCGAGGCGCGCACCAATCAGATTGCGCGCGAACTGATCGGCCGCGGCGTCGGTCCGGGACAGGTCGTCGCCATCGCGATCGCGCGGTCGGAATACTCGGTCCTGGCCACGGTCGCGGTGGTCAAGACGGGTGCGGCATTCGTGAACATCGATCCGCGCTATCCGGTCGAGCGCCGGGCGGCGATGCTCGCCGACAGCGCGGCCGCATTCGGGCTCTGCGTGTCGTCCACCCGAACCGAGGGGGCCGACGACGATCTGCCGTGGCTGGCCATCGACGAGCCCACCACCGAACTACAGGTCGCCGGTCACTCCGGGACCCCTTTGCGCGCAGGCGAACTGACGCGCCCGGTGGCCGTCGACGATCTCGCGTACCTCATCTACACGTCGGGTTCCACCGGCCGGCCCAAGGCGGCCGCGGTGAGCCATCGCGGGCTGGCCAACATGGTGGCCAACCAGATCGCCGTGCTCGGTCTCACCCGCAACGCCCGCGTCCTGCACGTGGCGTCGCCGAGTTTCGACGCATCGGTGTTCGAGCTGCTGATGGCTGCCGCCTCCGGTGCCGAACTCGTGGTGTGCCCGGCAGATGTCTACGCGGGCACCGAACTCGAGAAGCTGATCGCCGAGCACCGCGTCACCCACGCGGTGATGACGCCATCGGCGCTGGCCACCCTCGACCCGGCGGCCGTCGCAACCCTGCGCACCGTGATCAGCGCGGGTGAGGCCTGCCCGCCGGAGTTGGTGCGGCGCTGGGTGGGCGGCGAACACCGCAGGTTCTTCAACCTGTACGGCCCCACCGAGGCGACGATCTGGGCGACCGCCGCCGGACCGATCTCGGCCGACGACGACGTGACCATCGGCCACGCGCTCGACGGTGTCGGAGCCTATGTTCTGGACAGCTGCCTGCGCCCGGTGGCCGACGGCGTGCCGGGGGAGCTGTATCTGTCCGGCGATCAACTGGCGATCGGGTACCACCATCGCGCCGATCTGACCGCGAGTGCGTTTGTCGCGAACCCGTACGCCGACGGCGCGCGGATGTACCGGACCGGTGACCGGGTCACCCGCACCAGCTCCGGCGAGCTGATCTATCACGGTCGCACCGACTTCCAGCTCAAGATCCGTGGCCTGCGGATCGAGCCCGGCGAGGTGGATGCGGTCCTGCGCGACCACTCCAGCGTCGCCAATGCGCTGAGCCTGGGCGTCGAGGGACCGGCAGGGGAGACGATCCTGGTCGCCTACGTCACCGCGGAGTCGGACGCGACGGTGCATCCCGACCAGCTGACCGCTCACGTCGGAAAGCATCTGCCGCAGTACATGGTGCCGCACACCATCTGCGTCATCGACTCCTTCTCCATGACCCCGGTGGGCAAGGTCGACCGCTCGGCGCTGCCCGACATCGACTTCAGCGTGTCGCGTGACTTCATCGCTCCGCGAACACAACTCGAAGCCGTCATCGCCGACGTGTTCGCGCAGGTGCTCGACATGGACCGGGTCAGCGTGCGCGACGGGTTCTTCGAACTCGGCGGGAACTCGCTGTCGGCGACCAAGCTGGCCGCCCGCTTGTCGTCGGTGCTCGACCGTCGGATCGCGGTCCGCGAGATCTTCGAGGCGCCGACGCCGGCCGGCCTCGCCGATCTGGTGTCCGACTCGATGGCCGCCACGACGACCCCACCGCTCGTGGCGCGCAACCGGGCCGAGATGGTGCCCGTCTCCACGGTCCAGCGCGGCATGTGGCTTGTTAATCGTGCCGATCCTGACTCGCCCGTGTACAACGTGGCGATGGCGCTGCGTCTGGTCGGCGAGGTCGACTTCACCGCCCTGCGTGCCGCCGTCGTCGACCTCATCGGACGCCACGAATCGCTGCGCACCACCTACCCGATGATCAACGGCGAGCCGATTCAGGTGATCGTCCCACCGGAGGTGATCGCGGCCGAACTCGATCTCGCAGCGACTCCCGTCACCGGACCGGTGGCCGACGCGATCGCCGCGGTGACCGGCGAGGGATTCGACGTCACCACGAAACCGCCGGTGCGCCTGGCGATCCTGGAGGTCGAGCCGACCGAACACATCCTGCTCTTCGTGGTCCACCACATCAGCGCCGACGGCGCATCGATGGCACCGTTGGCGCGTGACCTCATGACCGCCTACGCCGGCCATCTGGCGGGCACCGGTCCGCGGTGGCGTCCGCTGGACATCCAGTACGCCGACTTCTCGCTGTGGCAGGCCGACAAACTGAACGCCGAGTCGAACGGGATCACCGAGGGGCAGCGCCAGCTCGACTACTGGAAAAAACGACTCGCCGGTGCCCCCACCACCATCGACATCCCCACCGATCTGCCCCGTCCGCCCACCCCGTCGTTCGACGGTGCCCGCGTGGAATTCGAGATCTCGGGACAACTCGCCCGCAGCTTGCAGGCGGTCGCGCGGACGCAGAACACCACCCTGTTCATGGTCACCCACGCGGCGTTCGCCGTGCTGCTCGCGCGTCTGAGCGGCCGCAACGACGTCGTCGTCGGCACGCCGTACGCGGGTCGCGGTGAGCTGTCGCTCGAGAGCATCGTCGGCATGTTCGTCAACACGCTGGCCCTGCGGACCCAACTGCGGCCCGACGAGCCGTTCACCGCGATGCTCGAGCGGGTGCGCGGCGAGGATCTCAGCGACATGGCCAACGCCGACATCGCCTTTGATCAGATCGTGTCGGCGGTCGTGGACACGCAGGCCAGCTCGCACAACCCGTTGTTCCAGGTCATGTTCGCGTTCCAGAACATCGAGTTCCCGATGTTGGAACTCGACGGTCTGCGGGTCACCCCGATCGACGAACAGCTGATCCCGGCAAAGGTCGATCTCCAGCTGACCCTGTTCCCGGACAGCCCCTACGCCGACGACGTGACGGACGGCGCGATGCGCGGCGAGTTCGTCTACGCCACCGACCTGTTCACCGAGGACACCGTCTCGCTGCTCGCGCAACGGTATCTTCGAGTTCTGGAGGCGATCGCCGCCGACCCGGGTTGTATCGTGGGTGACATCGTGATTCACACCGCGGACGAACTCGCGGGAGCCGTGCCGTCGCAGCCGGAGTCGTCTGCCACGGCGGTGGCCAGCCTGTCGGATCTGGTGGCAACCGCTGCGGCGGCGGCGCCGAATGCCCAAGCGGTACACCGCGAGGGCGTCTCGACGACGTTCGGAGAGTTGGGTGCGATGATGACGGCGATGATGGCAGTGCTGCCGGACCCGGATGCGGCACTGACGACGGCATTGGTGGCCGGCATACCCGGTCTTGCTGCGGGCGGCCCCGAGCTGCTCGACGACGTGCTCGGGGAACTGCGCGACCGCGCCACCGCGGCCGTCGACGCGCCGACCGGCCGGCCCGCGTCAGGAAGTGTCCATCACACGTGACGACGCTCGATTCGGGTGCCCCAGAAAACCCACGAGCCATCTCACGAGCCTGGGGCCACCGTCCATCCACGCTGCAGCTGATCTCGCTGGCCGCTGCCCAGGCGCCGGACGGCGTCGCCGTGCACGGAGCGGCCGGCCCGGTGACCTTCGCCGCACTCGACACGCAGGCGGCGGCGACGGCCGGTCTGCTGCTGGCCCGCGGGCTCGACGCCGAGGCGGCGATCAGCGCGACCATTGCCGGTCTGCTGCCCACCGCCGGACGCAGCCCCGTCGAAATCGCCTCGGCCACCAGCAGAGCCATCGCCGACATCCGGGCCGCGGCCGCCGCGGTGGCCGGCACCGACGACTGGGAGAGCCTGCCGGGTCTGTTCGCCTCGGCGGCGCACCGGTTCGCCGATCGCCCCGCGGTATCCGACTCGTCGGGTGCCACCCTGACCTACCGCGAACTCGACCAGCGCTCCGACGCGGTGGCCGCGGGCCTGGTCGCTGCGGGTGCCGGAGAAGAGTCGGTGGTGGGGCTGGCCTTCGGCCGATCCGTCGACGTCATCGTCGCCCTGCTCGGTGTGCTCAAGGCGCACGCCGCCTACCTGCCGCTGGACACCTCCAATCCGGTTGAACGGCTGGGGTTCATCATCGATGATGCGCAGCCGGTGCTGGTCCTGGCCGACGAGTCGGGCCGCGCGGCGCTCGCGGGGCTCGACGTCGAGATCGCCTCCCTCGACGCGATCGGGGCCGGCGCGGCGCCGTCGCCCGACCGCTCATCGGTGCGCCCCGCTACCGCGGCCTACATGATCTACACCTCCGGATCGACCGGCCGCCCCAAGGGGGTCGTGGTCGAGCATCGGCGCGTGGTGGCGCTGATGGCGGCGATCGCGCAGTGCTACGACCTCAGTGAACGCGACAGCACGACGATGTTCCACTCCTACCAGTTCGACGTGTCGGTGTTCGAGATCTTCTCGGCACTGCTGTTCGGCGGGCGCCTCGTGGTGGTCGACTACTTGACGACCCGCTCGCCGGCGGACTTCGCCGACCTCCTGGAACGGGAGTCGGTCACCGTGGTGGCCCAGACGCCGTCGGCGTTCAACCAACTCGGTGTGGCGTTGCGAGCCGATGCCACCCGTCATCTGGCGTCCAGCGTTCGCTACATCGTGCTGGCCGGTGAGGCGCTCGAGATGGGGTTGGCGCGGAGGTGGTATGCCGACCGCGCGGGGAACCCCGAGCACGGTCAACCGTTGCTGACCAACATGTACGGGCCGACCGAGGCCACGGTGTACAGCACGTTCCGCGCGCTCACGCCGGAATTCGTCGCGGCGACCACCGGATCGGACATCGGACTCGGGTTGCCGGGCGTGGACACCTACATCCTCGATGCACGCCTGCGGCCGGTGCCCGAAGGTGTGCCCGGTGAGCTGTATCTCGCCGGCGCGCAACTGGCGCGTGGCTACCTGGGCCGGGTGGGGCTCACCGCGTCGACCTTTGTGGCCGATCCCTACGGCGGTCCCGGCGCGGTGATGTACCGGACCGGCGACATGTGTTTGCGGCGTGGCGATCTCGGCGCGGGTGGCGGTATCGAATACCTCGGCCGCGCCGATGCGCAGATCAAGCTCCGCGGATTCCGCATCGAACTCGGTGAGGTGGAGGCGGCGCTGGCGGCGGCGCCCGGGGTGGCCGTGGCCGCGGCCGCCGTCAAGGTGCGCGACGATCAGCCGCCTCGACTCGTCGGATATGTGGTCGGTGTGGCGGGTGCCGAACTCGATGTGGCGCAAGTGCGTTCGGCCGCCGCCGCGCGGGTGCCCGAGTACATGGTGCCCGACGTCGTCATCGAGATCGAGACACTGCCGCTCAACATCAACGGCAAATTGGACCGTGCCGCGCTGCCGACGCCGCTGCCGGCGGTCGAGGCCGAATATGTCGAGCCGCAGGGGCAGCTCGAGACGGACCTGGCCGCGGTGATGGCCGATGTGCTCGGTCTCGACCGGGTCGGCGCCACCACCTCGATTTTCGACATCGGGGGCAATTCCCTGGTGGCCGCCCAGATTTCTGCGAGATGTGCCGAGTCGCTCGATCTCGAGGTGAGTGTGCGCGATGTGTTCGAGGCGCGGACGGTGCGTGAACTTGCTGCCCGGGTCGGTGGCCGCGAGCACGTGCACCGGCCGGAGCTTGTCGCCGCCACCCGGCCGGTACCGATCCCGCTCGCGCATGCCCAGCGCCGGATCTGGTTCATCTCCGAATTGGACCCACAGACAGCGATATACAACATTCCGGTGGTTCTGCGGTTCCGCGGCCCGCTCGACCCGGTCACGCTGTCGGACGCCCTGCATCGGGTCGTCGCCCGACACGAACCGTTGCGCACCCGATTCCCGAGCGCCGACGGTGAGCCGGTGCAGGAGGTCCTGGCGGTTGGCGCCTACCGCGCCGACATCGAACTGACCGATCCCTCCTCCGTCACGCCCGACGACCTGCCCGACGCGATCGCCTCGGTCGCCGGAGTCGGATTCGACCTGGCCGCGGCACCCCCCCTGCGTGCCCGGCTGTTCCGGGTCGCGCCCGACGACCACGTCTTCCTGCTGGTGGTACATCACATCATCGGTGACGGTGCCTCGCTGCGCCCGCTGGCCCGCGACCTCGTCGCGGCCTACTCGGCGGAACTCGACCACTCCGATCCACAGTGGCCCGAGCTGTCCGTGCAGTACGCGGATTACGCACTGTGGCAGCATGATCTGCTCGGCGACACGGAAGACCCGAGATCGATCGCGGCCCAGCAGCTCGCATTCTGGCAGCGCACCCTGCAGGGCGCTCCCGAGTTGCTGGTCCTGCCCGCCGACCGGCCCCGCCCGCCCGTGCCGAGTCAGCGTGCCGCTGCCCACTCCTTCACGGTGCCCGCCGAGTTGGTCGCCGCTCTCCACGATTTCGCGCATCGGCACAACGTCTCGCTGTTCATGACACTGCACGCCGCGTGGGTGGTGCTGCTGCACCGGCTCACCGGGGACACCGACATCGTGGTCGGCACCCCGTACGCGGGTCGTGGGGAACGCGCACTCGACGACCTCGTCGGCATGTTCATCAACACGGTCGCGTTGCGGACCGAGATCGATCCGGCGGCCGGTTTCGTGGACCTCGTGTCGAGGGTGCGCGACGCCGATCTTGCCGCACTCGGAAATGCCGATGTGCCTTTTGATCTCGTGGTCGAACGCGTTGCCCCGGTCAGGAGTACCGCACACTCGCCGATCTTCCAGGTGTTGCTGCTGCTGCATCAGGCGCAGAGTGTGGCGTTCGAACTCGGTGGTGCGCGGGGCGAGTTGATGGAGGTCTACCGGGACCTCACCGACAACGACCTCGCCATCACCTTCGTGGAGGCGGCTGATCCGTCCGCGGGGCCGGTTTCATCGGCCGGCCTGTCGGGAATCATCGAGTACAACACGGATCTGTTCGACGAGGATCGGGTGCGTTCGTTCACCGACATCTTCGTCCGGATCACAGCCGAACTCCTCGCCGACCCCGCGACGGCGGTCGGCGACATCCCGGTTCTCGACGCCGAGGATTTCGACCGTCGGCTCGCCGGTGACTGCGGCGACTCGGTGCGGGTTGCCGACATCACCCTCGCCGATGCTGTCGCACAACAGATCTCGGCGCACCCCGACGACGTCGTGCTGATCCACCGCGACCGGCGGGTCACCGGCGCAGAATTCGGCGCGCGGGTGGCCTCGCTCGCGCGCACCCTCATCGCCGAGGGGGTCGGCCCCGACGTGGCCGTGGTGGTGTGCATCCCGCGATCGATCGAGATGATGATCGCCATCCATGGTGTCGTCGCGGCCGGCGGCCAGTACGTGCCCGTCGATACAGATGCCCCTGCCGAGCGGGTCGAGTACATGTTGACCACCGCCGGCGCCGAGATCGCACTCGTCCATGCGGGCGAGCCGATACCGGAATCGCTGTCGGGCACGTCGGCACGGGTGTTCACCATCGACTCCACCGCCGCGATCGACCCGGATACCGCGCCCATCGCTGCGGCCGAACGGATTTCCGAAGGGCGCGGCGCCCACGCCGCGTACACCATCTTCACCTCCGGGTCTACCGGCCGGCCCAAGGGCGTCACACTGCCCCACGACGCCGTCGTCAACCGGCTGTACTGGGGCCTGGATCAACTGCCGATCACCGCCGACGACCTCGTGGTGCTCAAGACCCCGTACACCTTCGACTGTTCGGTCGCGGAGATCTTCGCGCCGCTGATGAACGGCACCCCGCTACTCATCGCCGATGCCGACGGCCACCTCGACCCGGTCTACATGGCCGAGCTGATGGCCGAATCCGGCGCCACCATGGCCCATTTCGTGCCATCGATGCTGGCGGTGTTCCTCGAACTGGCCGGGCCCGAACGGCTTTCGCGCCTCGATTCCCTCCGAATCCTGTCGACCACCGGTGAAGCATTGCCGCCGTCGGTGGCGGCGCACGCACGGGCCGCGATACCGAGTGCTCGGTTGTTCAACCTGTACGGGCCCACCGAGGCGGCGGTGGAGATCACCTACGCCGAGATCGACTCCGCGGCCGACATCGTGCCGATCGGTGTGCCGGTGTGGAACTCGACCGCCCACGTCCTCGACGCACGATTGCATCCGGTACCCGACGGCGTGGCCGGAGAGCTCTACGTCGGTGGCGTGCAACTGGCGCGTGGCTACGCGTCCCGTGCGGACCTCACCGCGGACCGGTTCGTCGCCGACCCGTTCGGCCGTCCCGGCACCCGTCTGTACCGCACCGGTGACCTCGTCCGGCGCAACTCGGCGGGTGACCTGGAGTACCTGGGCCGCACCGACTTCCAGGTGAAACTGCGCGGACAGCGGATCGAGTTGGGCGAGATCGAGGCCGCCCTGACCACGGCACCTGGCGTGGTACATGCCGCTGCCACCGTCATCACATCGCCGGTCGCCGGGGAACATCTGGTCGGCTATGTCGCCGGTGAGGCGATCGACATCGACGAGGTCAAGGCGGCGATCGCCAAACCACTTCCCGAGTTCATGCGACCGACGGTCTGGGTCGTCCTCGACGACGTCCCGCTCAACTCGGCCGGAAAGCTGGACCGTAAGGCGCTGCCGGAACCCGAGTTCTCCGTGGGGGAGTACGTTGCCCCGCACACCGACACCGAACGTGTCATCGCCGAGGTGATGGCCGCTGTGCTCGGCTTCGACCGGGTGAGCGCCACCGATTCGTTCTTCGACGTCGGCGGCAACTCGCTGTCGGCGACCCGCGTGGTGGCCCGGGTCTCCGAGGCCTGCGAGGTCGACCTCGGTGTGCGAGCGGTGTTCGACGCCCCGTCGGTGCGTGAACTGGCGGCCTTCGTTGATGCCCAGGGCGACCCGGTGTCCGGTGGACGGCCGGTCGCCGCACCGATTGTCGCGGTCGAGCGACCCGACGTGCTACCGCTGTCCGCGGCTCAGCAGCGGATGTGGTTCATCAACCAGTTCGACCCGTCCTCGCCCGCATACAACATCCCGGTGCTCTTCGAGATCGACGGCGCCGTGGATGCCGACCTGATGCGTCGGGCGCTCGACGACGTGGTCGGGCGACACGAGGTCCTGCGTACCACCTATCCGTCCGACGTCGACGGCGCGCCGTATCAGTCGATCGCCGAACACTTTGCGGGGCAGACCGATTGGGAAGTCGTCGACATCGACGCCACCTCGGCGCAGGCAGTCGTGGCGCAGACACTGGATCGCGGCTTCGACGTCGCCCGCGAACTCCCACTCCGGGTGCGTCTGATCCGCACGGGTATCGAAACCTCGGTGCTGGTGATCGTGGTGCATCACGTCGCGGCCGACGGCGAGTCGGGTCCGGTGCTCGCACGTGACCTCATCGCGGCCTACCAGGCCCGTGTCGCCGGGACGACACCGTCGTGGAGTCCGCTGCCGCTGCAGTACGCCGACTACGCGCTCTGGCAGGAGCGCGCCCTCGGATCGGCCGACGACCCCGACTCGGCCCGCAGCCGTCAGCTCGAGTTCTGGCGTCGGGCATTGGCCGGTGTGCCCGAGGTGCTCGACCTGCCCATGGACCGGCCACGCCCCGAGGCCGCCTCGTACCGAAGCGCGAGCATCGACTTCGCCGTCGACGGTCCTACTCGCGACGCACTCGTGCGGTTGGCCGATCGGTCGTCGATGTCGCTGTTCATGGTGGTGCACGCGGCGGTCGCGTCCTTGCTCGCCCGACTGTCGGGTACCACCGACATCGCCGTCGCGACCCCGGTCGCCGGCCGCGGACAGGCCGAACTCGACGACCTCGTCGGAATGTTCGTCAACACCCTGGTCCTGCGAACCGAACTCGCCCCGGCGGACACCGTCGACGCGACCCTCGCCGGTGTTCGGGACACCGACCTCGCGGCCTTCGACCATGCCGGTGTGCCCTTCGAGCAGGTCGTCGAGGCCGTCGATCCCGTGCGGTCGGATTCCTTCGAGCCGCTGGCCCAGACGCTGCTGGTGTTCGTGTCGGCGCCGATGCCGGCGTTCGACGTCGCCGGTCTGCGCGTCACGCCGCGCGATCCGGGCGCCGATTCGGCGAAGTTCGATCTGACCTTCGGGGTCCGCGACGACGGGCCGTCGACAGGGGTGAGCGGCTCGGTGGTGTTCGCGACCGACCTGTTCGACGCCGACACCGCAGCGGGTTTCGCGCGGGGCTTCGAACGCGTGCTGGCCGGACTGGCTGCAGTCGCCGACGCCGACCCGGCCGTCGCGGTGCTCGCCGACATCGA
>NZ_JBEXMX010000122.1:0-9932 GCF_040610755.1 Gordonia sp. NPDC003585
GCTCTGCCGCCCCGGCCGTCGCGACGACAGACACGCCACAACCCCCGGGACCGAGCACCAGATGGATCGGTGTGAGATCGATCAGCCTTCGACCCTTTTCTTCAGGTCGTGCAGGGCGGCGTCCGTGATCGCCTTCTCCGCACGGCGTTTCAGTGCACCGATCAGGGGCACCACGAGGTCGACCATCAACTCGTAAGTGACCTTCGTCGAACCCGGCACCTGCTCGGTGAGCACGTACCGGCCGCGCTGATCGCGCTGGAGTTCACTGGAGACGAGACGCCACGACACGCCTTCGCCGTGCGAATCCCATTCGTAGGCAAGCACATACGTGTCCTGCAGGACACCCGCGTCAAGGACGAATCGTACCTGCTGGGCGCGTCCGGACGCGTCGGTGCTCAGCACCTCGACCTCCCGCGCGGCCGAGACCCACTCCGGATAGTTCGCGAAATCCGCGATGACCGCCAGGATGTCGGCCGCGTCGGCGTTGATGATGATGTCGCGCTCGGTGTGGTCGGCCATCAGTGTGTTCCGACCCCTGACGCGTCCAGCCCGGACGCCTGCACCCCGACTGCCGGGCCGCCGACGATGCGCCCCGATTCGAGGTCATCCTTGACCGCGAAGGACATCACCTTGCCCGCCACCCGACGTTGCTTGTTCTCCTGCGCCAGATCCGCGGCCGAGCCCGCAATTCGATCGCCGAGCGAGCCGGCGGGTTCGGCATGCAGGAAGTAGTGGAGGACAAAGCCGTCGAGTACCGCTTCACACCAGACCTCCATCGTCCCCCGCAACGGCCCGTCCACCGTCCACCGCACCCCCTGGGCGCCGCGGTCCTCGGTGACGGTCAGCGACAGATCCGGCCACCAGCGTCGCCAACGGGCGCGATCGGCGATCACGTCGGCCACCAAGGCCGGGGCCGCGGCGACAAATGTCGCATCGGCCACCTGAATACTCGTCACGACATTAGCTTCACACATGCACCACAGGCGACGGTAGGGCCCCCAACTGCGCCGTCGCGCGAGGTCCGGTTGGCCGACGGCTATACCATTGGTGTCGACGAATACCGCAGTACTCGAGAGGGGTCACCGATGACCGAAACCGATGTCCAGCCGTTCAGCGTTTCGGCGAAGTTCACCATCGCCGCCGAGGACAATTGCACCGACATCATTTTCGACATCGCCGACAAGACCCCCGATCGCACCGTTTTCCTCCACAAGCGGGGCGACGAGTGGGTGCCGGTGAGCGCCCGCGAGTCCGTCGAACGCATCACCGCGATCGCCAAGGGCCTGATCGCGTCCGGGGTGAAGCCCGGCGACCGCGTCGCACTGCTCTCCCGAACCCGCCTGGAATGGACGCTCATCGATTTCGCCATCTGGTCGGCGGGTGCCATCACGGTCCCGATCTACGACTCGTCCTCGGCGGGCCAGATCGAATGGATCATGCAGGATTCCGGCGCCACCGTGATCATTCTGGAAGACGACGGGCATCGCGACGCATTCAACTCGATCCAGACGCTGCCCGACACGATCGCGGTGTTCCAGATCGATCGGACCGACGGACCGAGCGCGGTCGCCCAACTGACCGAGACGGGTGCAGACGTCCACGACGACGAGGTCACCAAACGTCGTGCCACCGTCGGTTCGGCCGACCCGGCCACCCTGATCTACACGTCGGGAACCACCGGACGCCCCAAGGGCTGTGAACTCACCCACGCGAACATGCTGTCGGAAGTCCGGGGCGTACTCGAAGGCGATCTCCTCGACGAGTTGCAGCGCCGGCCCGAGAAGCGACTGCTCATGTTCCTGCCACTGGCCCACGTTCTCGCCCGGGCCATCACCCTCGTCGCAATCGAGGCGGGCGCCGAGGTGGGCCACTACGCCGACACCTCGACACTGGTACCGGAGTTCGCACGGTTCAAGCCGTCCCTCATCCTGTCGGTCCCCCGCGTGTTCGAGAAGGTGTACAACACCGCCCGCCAAGGTGCACACGACGGCGGCAAGGGCAAGATCTTCGACGCGGCCGCCGACACCGCCGTCGCGTACTCGAAGGCATCCGAACGTGGTCAGGTCGGCCTGGTCCTCAAGGCCAAGCACGCCCTCTTCGACGCCCTGGTCTACAAGAAGCTGCGTGCCGCTCTCGGCGGCGAATGCGCCATGGCCATCTCCGGTGGCGCACCGCTCGGTGCGCGTCTCGGTCACTTCTTCTCCGGCGTCGGCATCCCGGTGTACGAGGGCTACGGTCTCACCGAGACCACGGCCGCGTTCAGCGTGAACACACCGGCCGCGAGAAAGATCGGCTCCGTCGGAAAGCCGTTGGCCGGCAACGAAGTTGCCATCGCCGAGGACGGCGAGGTGTTGCTGCGCGGCGGCGTGGTGTTCAAGGAGTACTGGCAGAACCCGGAGGCAACGGCGACAGCGGTCACCGACGGCTGGTTCCACACCGGAGACCTGGGCAAGGTCGACGGCGAAGGATTCATCACCATCACCGGCCGCAAGAAGGAACTGATCGTCACCGCGGGCGGCAAGAACGTCTCCCCCGCCGGCCTCGAAGACGTCATCCGCGCCAGCGCCCTCGTGTCACAGGCGATGGTCGTCGGCGACCAGAAGCCGTTCATCGCGACACTCATCACCATCGACCCGGAGGCATTCCCGGCCTGGAAGGAACGCAACGGCAAGCCGGCAGCGGCCACGGTCGCCCAACTGGCCGACGACCCGGATCTGCGCGCAGCGGTGCAGGCCGCGATCGACGACGCCAACGCGACCGTGTCGCATGCCGAGGCCATCAAGAAGTTCCGGATTCTGCCCACCGATTTCACCGAGGAGACCGGGGAGATGACCCCCACTCTGAAGGTCAAGCGCAACGTCGTCGCCGAGAAGTTCGCCGACGACATCGAGGCGATCTACGCGAAGTAGCCGTCGACTCACTCGCCCACGCGGAGGAGCGCGGCCTCGTCGCAGAAGCCGCACTTGTCGCCAGAAACCTGCTCGCCGCCGCAATTGCGGCCACCGTCACAGAAACCTCACTCGTAGTCAGAGACCGTCAGCGGTTCCGACGGTCTCTGATTAGAAACGAGGTCCCTGTCGCAGCGCAGTCCTCGGAACCGGGAACATCGTCGTGCGAAGGAATCGCGATCCGCCACAAAAGTAGGGGAAGAAACTTCTTCCCCTACCCTTGGTGTCCTCCCCCAGAAAATTCTCGCGGATGACTGCGAACCTCGGGGAAGAAGTTCTTCCCCTAGATTTTTCGGGCAGGACGCTGACACATTCCCCAGTTCAGCGGGTTGGTCACCGTCCTCTTCGGATCAGAGCAACTGCCGCAGCCGTGCGGCCATGTGCTGCCACTGCCAATTATCGACGACGAAACGTCTTGCCTGCCTGCCCATCTCGGCGGCCGCCGCCCGATCTCCGAGGATCGACAGGATGGCCATGGCGACCGCGTCGACGTCGGTGCCGTCCACGACGGTGCCGGTGACCCCCTCGACAACGGTCTCGGGCGCACCCCCGGATTGGCCGGCAACCACCGGCACCCCGCAGGCCGACGCCTCGAGATAGACGATCCCGAGACCCTCGACGTCCAGGCCGCCGCCACGGGTCCGGGCCGGCATCGCGAACACGTCGGCGACGTTGTGATAGGCGGGAAGGTCTTCGGACGCAACGCCTCCGGTGAACACCACGTGGTCGGCCACGCCGGACTCGTCGGCGAGTTGGTGGAGCTTGTCGGCGTACGGCCCCCCACCGACGATGACCAGGACCGCGTCGGGCACCGTGCGGCGGATCAGCGGCAGTGCCCGGATCAACGTGTCCTGACCTTTCCGAGGCACGAGCCGCGACAGGCAGAGGATGGTCGGACGGTCGCCGAGGCCGAGCCGGCTCCGAATCTCGGTGCGCCGCTCCGCATTCGGCGTGAAGCGTTCGACGTCGACACCCGGCGGCAGGTACTCGAGTGCGGCGTGGCGACCGAAGGCCGACGCGAAACGCCCACGCGTGTAACGGCTTACGAACGTGATCACATCGACATGTCGACCGATGAACCCGAGAACCTGGCGGGCCACCGGGAGCATCGACCAACCGACCTCGTGGCCATGAGTACTGGCGATCACCCGCTGCGCGCCGGCGCGTCGAACGGCGGGGGCCAGCACCGCCAGTGGTGCGGCCGCACCGAACCACACCGTCGAAATGTTCTCCTGCGCCACGATGCGAGCGGCACGGCGCGCCACCAGTGGCGTCGGCAGCATCAGCGTCGTCGGGTGCCGATACACCTTGTAGGGCACCGCGGCGTCGAACTCGACGTGGGACTGCTTACGCCAACGCGGTGCGTACACGACGATCTCGTCGGGCGGCAGCAGATCGACAAGGTTCTGCAGGTACGACTGGATGCCACCGGGCCGCGGCGGAAAGTCGTTGGTGATCAACAGAGTTCGCTTCATCGCCCAGACCGGCTCACCGTCATCGAACCTGTTCGGTCAGCCACCGCTGCCAGCGCGACACCAACTCGGCACGCGTGATACCCAGCACCGTCGCGATGGCGGCATCCTGACGTCCGACGTCCACCGTGGAGGCGACACCGAGATAGAGCTGCTTGAGTCGCGTCTCACCGTAGCGCTGCGCGACGTAGGCCGCGATGGACCACGCCGACTGGTAGGCCAGCTGCGACGCGTCCCCGCCGGCGGCGAAGGCTGCGTCTGACGGAAAGGCGGCCGGTGGACCCGAGTCGGTCACCTCGGCCGCCAATTCGGGAGCGGCGTCGGCGAAGCGACGGTAGGTGTCCTTGCGGCCGACGTACTCGGGCACGCCCTCGGTGATCCACATCGGCGCGCCCACGGCTGTACTCAGCCGCGCGGCCACATGGGTGAGTTCGTGTCGCATGACGACGCCGAGCGCGGGCGTCGGCAACGATCGCGCCTCCGGCGTCAGCACCACCCGCTGTCCGACCGCCACACGCTTACGGGCGTCGATCCGGTCGTACACCGTGGCGGCCGCGGCCCCGCCGATCACACTGCCTGGTGCCAGCGCCTCGAACTCCGCGTCACGGGCCGTGGCCACCACGAGCGCACGCTGGGGCCACGCGGTCCCCCAGAAGTCGGTGACGGCGGTAACCGCCCCTCCCAACAGCTCCTGAAGACGGCCCACCTCGGTCGCAGTGTCGGGATACGACGCGATCACCGACTCGCCGCCGGCCGTCCGAACATCGCGCACCTCGAGGCCGGGCAGATCCCACATCTGTTTGTCGGCGGCGGGGCGTCCGGCCAGCGTCGCATCACCCACGATCTTCCAGCTGTCGCCATAACGGGCCACGACCAACTGCGCCGAATCCACCATCTCGGGCTCGGCGAGGCCGGGCTTCGACGCACCGCCGAGCGCGTGATGAAGTTCGACCGGCGCGACCCAGGAGTCCGAACTGCCCTGCTCGTCCAGCGCCTCCTGCACTTCGGAAGACACCAGTGCCTCGGCTTCTTCGGTCGGCGCGAGCTGATATCGGAAGACGGCCGGGCGCAACGCCGACCCGCGACCCTCCGACGACGCGCTTTCCGACGCCGACGAGTCGTCGGCGAAGTTCGCGGTCACCACCATGAGGCGATTGCGGAACGCCGCGGGAGCACTCTCGTCGAGCAGTGCGGCCACCGCCCGCCGGTCACCACGCACCACGGCACGGCTGAACGAGTCGAGCAGCGCGGTCACGCCCGCGGAACGCTGCGCTTCATAGACGTTGTCGGCGGTCGACGGCGTGGCGGGAACCGACGATGTGGACGTGATCACCGTCGGCGGTGGACCCGATGAACACCCCACGAGCGTCCCGAGAATCACCGCTGATGCCGCAGCCACCGACAGCGAGCGGCTCGTCCGATGCTCACGCACCGGTGCCCCGCGTCCACTGCAGGACGCCAGAGTCGCGTGTCACGTCATTCAGTACCGGCGAGCCGCATTGTACGGTCCGGCCTCGTCGATGGGGACCACCTTGACAGGGACGCCGAAGGTGGATGCGTGGATGACGTAACCGTCGCCCACGTACATCCCCACGTGGGTGGCGCCGGGGTAATAGATGATCAGGTCGCCCGGTTCCAGATTGTTGCGGTCGATCGCACGTCCGGAGGCCAACTGCGCCTCACTCGAGCGTGGCAGTGTCTTTCCTGCCTGCTTGTAGGCCCACACCATGAGTCCCGAGCAGTCGAAGGAATTCGGTCCGGTGGCTCCCCAGACGTACGGGTCACCGATCCTGGTCAGCGCGGCCTGCACGGCGATCAGCGGCAGCGACGTTCCGCGCGGCACGAGCCGGGGGTCGAAGGTGAACTTCGGTCCCTGCAGTTCGGCGAGCTGCTTACCCGTCATCGACTTGTAGACGGCACGGATCTGAATGGCCTGCAGCTGCATGTTGGCCCGTTTGGTCTGCAGGTTGCCGCGCACCCGTTCGACGCGCGAGACGGCCTCGGTGGCGGTCGTCGCGGCACGCTCGGCGTCGACCTTCGCCGACGCGGCGCGCTTGCGAGCCTGCTTGAGGTTGGTCAGGTCCCGGGCGGCCTGGCGGGCGATCATGTCCAGCCCGGACATCTGGTCGAGCAGGGACTGCGGCGAGTCACTGACGAGAACCGCGTACAGCCCGTTGATACGCGCGCCGCGGTAGCTGGCGCGCACGATCGAGTCGACGCGGCCCTGATACAGATCGAGCTGAACCTGCGACTGGTCGAGCGAACGCTGCGCAGTGGCTGCGGCACGGCGGGACGTGACCACGAGCCGGCGCTGCTTGTCGTATTCGATCTGCGCGTTGTGCATCGACTCCGCGGTCTTCTCCGCGTCGATGCCGAGCTGCTTGTAGCGAATGAGCAGCTGATCGGCCGTACGTGCGGGAATCGCCTGCGCGTCGCCGGTACCGCCGATACCCAGCGGCAGGGCGACCAGAATCGCCAACAGACCGGCAGCCAGCGCAGCGGGCGCCGAGCGCGACGAGATCACTCGTCGTGCGCCTCGCGAACGGGTTACCACCTTGCCATCACTCCTGTCGAAACTCACGGTCGATCCGGCATCTGGCACGGCCCACCGGGCGTCGCTGTGTGCGGAGAATCCCCCACGCCCCCAACTCCCTCTGATGAGCAACCCTAGTTGTGTGCCTGCCACCGGATGACCGGTTTGGCCACCCCGGATTCCTCCTGGGTAGCCAAGTGGTTTGGGCGGATCACGCCTGAATGCGTGATCCGCCCAAATCCGAAGTCATTACGCTGCCGGTTCGCGCTCAGTAGCGCCGAATGCCGACGAGCGACCATTCCTTGACCGCAGCCTTCTTCACCGGCTGACCGTAGGTCGAGGAGTGGACGAACATTCCGTTGCCGATGTAGATACCGGCGTGACCCCCACCGTTGAAGATGAGCACGTCACCGGGCTTGGCGTCTTTGTAGGCCACCGCGCGACCGCCACCGAGCTGACCGTAGCTGTCACGCGGGATGGTCTTGCCGGCCTGCTTGTAGGACCAGTAGACGAGGCCCGAGCAGTCGAACGCATTGGGGCCGGCAGCGCCATAGGAGTACGGCGAGCCGATCTTGCTCTCGGCGGCCTTCACGGCCTTCTCACCGGTGGTCAGCTGCGGCTGTCCCAGCGGCGCGCCACCGCGCGGCTTGAACTGCGGCGGGATCTGATTCTGGTTGATGCCGGGCACCGTGAACGTTCCCAGGTTCGGGATCTCAACCGTTGCGCCTTGCGGCTTCTTGGCGGGCTTTGCCTTCTTCTTGACCGGCTCGGTCTTGTGCGACGGCCCGAGACCGGGCACCTCGAACGTACCGAGGCCAGGCACCTCGACCGGGGCGGCGAGCGCGGGGCCAGCGGCCGCGGCAAGCGAACCGAGTGTGATCGATCCTGCGATCACGGCCTTCTTGGCAACCTTGCCCCCGCGGTTGGGCTGCTCCAAACGATGTTTGGCCACGAAGCGAGTTCTCCTTCAAGTTCTCCCTCTACCGCCTACCGAGTTAGCTGTCGGGTTCGGGCCGGAAGAGTGGCCCTACGCATGCCTCTACCCCGTGTGTCACCCGGACACACCTGGTTTCAGTACGCGATTCACCCCGATTCAGACTGGTCCGACAGACGTCCGACCCGCCCGAAGTTGGTGGTTCCCCGGTTCGCCGCGAGGGCGATTGAGCGGTGACCGCTTGCAGACCACTTCTTGGTGAAGCGGGACGCTCTGCAAAGGTCTCGGAAAGGTTACGAAATTGGATGCGGGTCTGTCCACTGGGCCACTACGGGCCCAACTTGTTCGCCCCGCTAACCAGCACGCAGGATGCGCGGACCACGGTCCGTTCCACGTGCCTGAACTGCAGTTTTCCCCGATCTTGCAGATCGTGCAGCGGAGCTGGACACCATTGCAGCAGAAACGAATACGTCGATGGCGAGGTCGAGTTCAGCGTCGGCCGCAGCCGTCGATCGGCGGTCCCGAACACCCCGGCCGTGAGCCCCATCGTCCCAGCTTGGAGTACCCAAGAGGACGTTCATGGCACATCCGTCGCAGGCAACGGGACGACCCGGGCAGCTGCTGCAATCGACATACATTTGTGATCTCCATCTCATTTTGCCCTTGTCGGGATGTCGTCAGCGTGTTGGCGGGTGGGTCATCTGTCCACTGCGCCGGGCGGTACCTGCGTCGACGACAGGCTCCGCTCAGATCTGGACACTAGGGGCACCCTCCGACAAACTCCGTCGATCACAACTGCCACTGCGGTTATCCGGGGTCGCTGGTGTCACTGCAGCAACTTGTCGGGCCGTCGAACTAGTGTTCGCCACATGATGCAGAGTGGTCGTCATGCGGTGGACTCCGGTCAGCTCACCTTCGGAGATCTCGCCGACGAACTGAACAACGGTCCCGCCGGCCTCGCCAACGACTTCAGCGATCGTGCACTCTTCGACACCACTCTCGTCGTCGTCGACCTCGAAACCACCGGATCGAGCCCGGACGGTGATCGCATCACCGAGATCGGGGCGGTCAAGATCCGCGGCGGCGAGGTGCTCGGCGAGTTCGCGACGCTGGTGGACCCGGAGCGGTCCATTCCGCCGCAGATCGTCACGCTGACAGGCATCACGCACGCCATGGTGAGCGCGGCCCCGCGGATCGGAGAGGTGCTTCCCGCATTCATCGAGTTCGCCCGCGGGTCGATCCTGGTGGCACACAACGCCCGCTTCGACATGGGTTTCCTGCGCCGCAACGCGCTGCGACTGCATCTGGAGTGGCCGTTCTCGCTGACGCTGTGCACGGTCACCATGGCGCGCCGCATCCTGCACCGCGACGAGGCCCCGACGGTGCGGCTGTCGGCCCTCGCCGACCTCTTCGACGTCTCGGTCCGCCCCACTCACCGCGCACTCGACGATGCGCGTGCCACCGTCGAGGTGTTCCACCACCTCCTCGAGCGCGTCGGCAACCAGGGCGTGTACAGCGTGCGCGACCTGACCGACTATCTCCCTCGCACCGACCCCCGGCTAAGGGCCAAACGCCATCTCGCCGACCGGGTGCCGGCCCGACCCGGCGTCTACCTCTTTCGTGGGCCCTCCGACGAGGTCCTCTATGTCGGCACCGCGGTCGACCTCCGACGGCGCGTGCGGTCCTACTTCACCGGCAACGACCCGCGCCGTCGGATGGGCGAGATGGTGATGCTCGCGCAGCGCGTCGATCACGTCGAATGCAGTCACGGACTCGAGGCCGCGGTCCGCGAACTGCGGCTACTCGCCGCACACGCACCCGCTTACAACCGGAAATCCACTCAGCCGCACCGCGGTTGGTGGATCGTCGTGACCGCTGAGCGCTTTCCCCGGCTCAAGGTGTCCCGCACCCCGACAGACGAGGCCATCGGCCCGATCGGCAACCGAACCACCGCCGCGACGATCGCCGACGTCATCTCGGCTGCGGCCGGCCTGCGCACCTGCACCGGCCGGACGAGGTCCGGGGGCTACCACTGGTGTCGCCTG
>NZ_JBEXMX010000123.1:0-9759 GCF_040610755.1 Gordonia sp. NPDC003585
GCTTCGCGCAGCGCCGCGGCCGACGGCAGCGGCGGCTGCTCGGCGGGCTGGGTCTGGACCTGGGCGTTGTAGAGGATGCCGAGGGTCTCTTCCTTGAGCCCTTCGAGCATGCCGCTGAACATGTCGAAACCTTCGCGCTGGTACTCGACCACCGGGTCGCGCTGAGCCATCGAGCGCAGGTGGATGCCCTCGCGCAGGTAGTCCATCTCGTAGAGGTGGTCGCGCCACTTGCGGTCGAGCACGCCGAGAAGGACGCTGCGTTCGAGCTGACGCATGGCGCCTTCGCCGGCGAGTTCGTCGATCGACTTCTCGCGCTTGTCGTACGCCGCGCGCGCGTCCTCGACGAGGGTCTCCTTCAGTTCCTCGGCCGAGATGTCGTCGCGCTCACCGTATTCGGTCTCCCCGACAACTTCCTTGGGATCGAGGTCGATCGGGTACAGCGTGCGCAGCGCGCTCCACAGCTCGTCGAGATCCCAGTCCTCGGCGTAACCCTCTTCGGTCGCGCCGTCGACGTAGGCGCCGACGACGTCGTCGATCATCTGCTTGACCTGCTCGCCGTGATCCTCGCCCTCGAGGATCTCGCGGCGCTCGCCGTAGATGATCTTGCGCTGCTCGTTCATCACTTCGTCGTACTTGAGGACGTTCTTACGAACCTCGAAGTTCTGCTGCTCGACCTGGGTCTGCGCGCTGCGGATGGCCTTGGTGACCATCTTGGCCTCGATCGGCACGTCGTCGGGCAGGTTGACGCGATTCATGATGACCTCGAGCGCAGCGCCGTTGAAGCGCCGCATGAGTTCGTCGCCCAACGAGAGGTAGAACCGCGATTCGCCGGGGTCGCCCTGACGACCCGACCGTCCACGCAGCTGGTTGTCGATGCGCCGCGACTCATGGCGTTCGGTGCCGAGGACGTAGAGTCCGCCGGCGTCGCGGACCTCTTCGGCTTCCTCGGCGGCTTCCTTACGGGCGAGTTCGATGGCCTCTTCCCAGGCGGCCTCGTACTCGTCGGGGGTGTGCACCGGGTCGAGTCCGGCCTTGCGCAGACGGGTGTCGGCGATGATGTCGGGGTTGCCGCCGAGCACCACGTCGGTACCACGACCGGCCATGTTGGTGGCCACCGTGATGGCGCCACTACGGCCGGCCTCGGCGATGATCTGGGCTTCTTGCTCGTGGAACTTGGCGTTGAGCACGTTGTGCGGAATGTCGCGCTTCTTGAGCTGACGCGACAGATACTCGGAACGTTCGACGCTGGTGGTACCGATGAGCACCGGCTGACCGGCCTCGTAGCGCTCGGTGATGTCGTCGACGACGGCCGCGAACTTGGCCTCTTCGGTCTTGTAGATGAGGTCGGTCTGGTCCTTGCGGATCATCGGCTTGTTGGTGGGGATCGGGAGCACGCCCAGCTTGTAGATCTGGTCGAACTCGGCCGCCTCGGTCTCGGCGGTACCCGTCATGCCGGAGAGCTTGTCGTACATGCGGAAGTAGTTCTGCAGCGTGATGGTGGCAAGCGTCTGGTTCTCGGCCTTGATCTCGACGCCCTCTTTGGCCTCGATGGCCTGGTGCAGACCCTCGTTGAACCGGCGGCCGTCGAGCACGCGACCGGTGAACTCGTCGACGATCAACACTTCACCGTTGCGGACGATGTAGTCCTTGTCGCGGTGGAAGAGTTCTTTGACCTTGATCGCGTTGTTCAGGTAGCTGACCAGCGGCGAGTTGGCGGCCTCGTAGAGATTGTCGATGCCGAGACGGTCCTCGACGAATTCGACGCCGGCCTCGTGCACGCCGATCGTCTTCTTCTTGATGTCGACCTCGTAGTGCTCGTCGCGCTCGAGCAGCGGAGCGATCCGCGCGAACTCGACGTACCACTTGCTCGACCCCTCGGCCGGACCCGAGATGATCAGCGGGGTGCGGGCCTCGTCGATGAGGATGGAGTCGACCTCGTCGACGACGGCGAAGTTGTGGCCGCGCTGGACAAGATCCTCCAGCGAATGCGCCATGTTGTCGCGCAGGTAGTCGAAGCCGAACTCGTTGTTGGTTCCGTAGGTGATGTCGGCGGCGTAGGCGACACGACGCTGGTCGGGGCTCATGCCGGTGAGGATGACGGCGGTCTCGAGGCCGAGGAAACGGTGGACGCGGCCCATCCATTCGGAGTCGCGCTTGGCGAGATAGTCGTTCACGGTGACGACGTGCACGCCGTCACCCGAGAGTGCGTTGAGGTAGGCCGGGAGCACACAGGTGAGGGTTTTGCCCTCACCTGTCTTCATCTCGGCGATGTTGCCGTAGTGCAGCGCCGCGCCGCCCATGATCTGCACGTGGAAGTGCTTCTGGTCGAGCACGCGCCAGGCGGCCTCGCGGGCGACGGCGAACGCCTCGGGCAGAAGCTCGTCGAGCGACTCGCCGTCGGCGTGCCGTTCTTTGAACTCGTCGGTCTTGGCCTTCAGTTCGGCGTCGGTCAGCGCCTCTGTCTCATCCGACAGCGCCTCGACGTGCGAAGCGATCGCATCGAGTCGCTTGACCATTCGGCCTTCACCGACGCGCAGCAGCTTGTTCAGCACCGTGGATCGAGTCCCTCACTATGTCGCCAACATACGAAATCCGGCCTACGCGTGCGCGCAGGCCGGATCCCATGGTACCGAGGCCCCCTGAGCGAATGCTGATCGGAGTCGATCAGACATCCGAGACGGGGTCGCCTACCCGTCTCAGGCGAGACGGATGAGTCCGTAGTCGAATGCGTGGCGGCGGTACACCACCGACGGCTTGTCGGTTTCCTTGTCGTGGAAGAGGAAGAAATCGTGCCCGACGAGTTCCATCTCGTAGAGCGCGTCATCCACCGTCATCGGCACCGCAGCGTGTTCCTTGACGCGGACCACCTGACCGGGCTCGTGCTCGGAAACACCGTCGTCCCAGGTCTTTTCGGTGACCTTCTCCACCTCACCCGGATCGCCGACGAAGCCGTCCACCGACAGCTGATCGTCGCGCAACGGCGGTGCGCCGATCTCGGTCGCCTCGGCCACCGAGATGGGTCGCCGGTTGCCGTGGTGCACGCGCCGACGGTCCTTGGCGCGGCGCAGCCTCGACTCCAGCTTGTCCAGGGAGCCTTCGAGTGCGGCGTAGAAGTTCTCACCACTGGCCTGCGCGCGGACGATCGGCCCCTTGCCGGTCGCGGTGACCTCTACCTGCTGGCAGATCTTGGATTGCCGACGGTTGCGTTCGTGGTTCAGCTCGACGTCGAAACGGAAGATGCTGGGATCGAACCGCTCGAGGCGGGCGAGCTTGTCGCCCACATAGATGCGGTAGTGGTCTGGGATCTCGACGTTGCGGCCGGCGAACACGACCTTCGCGGTGGGTTCGGCGGGTTCGTCGGCGCCGTCCGAACTGGGCGGACGGACGTAGGCGAACTTGGGATCGAAGGGATCTTCGGTCCGGGTGGGCTCGGCGGCCGAGGTCTCCTCGGGTGGCCGGGCGTCGCCGACCTTTGATTCGCGCTGGCCCTTACGGTGGATGACTGTTGACATTCAACTACCTCCAGAGTGGTTCACCCGGCGGCGATCGAAGCGTCGTGATCTGTTGTCGCACTGACAAATTCGTCGTTACCGGGGATCGTGGCCATGCCAGCCGAGCGGCTGGCATCCATACGCAGGGGCAACACCTCCTACCGCGCCGTCGCAATCGTTGCCTCCGCGGGGACAACAGCCCCCCGCCGGCAACCTGCTCTACCTCTGACCGTAGTCGGTCGTTTGCCTCCCGGCCACGTTTCGCGGGCCCTTGCGCGGCGTGATTTGAAACTCGGGTCCTTGGTCCCATGTCAGCGATTCGTCGCGCTCCGAACACGGGACCTCTACCTTCGGTCAGCGACTGGATACCGAACTCGTCGGATCACCGGGAAGGGTTGGGGGTCGGGGCTGGTGGCCAGGATCGGGCCCCTGACGATGGTCGTCCGGGTATGTCCCGGAAGCGGACGTTGACAGGCCCGATCTCAGTCACCGGTCGTCGGCCGTCGCGTTCCACCGAACGTGACGCCCAGGCTCATGTGCCCACAAAATCTAGGGGACGAAACTTCCTCCCCTACCCTTGGAGTCCTCCCCCAGATAATTCTGGGGGACGACTATGAACCTCGCGGAAGAAACTTCTTCCCCTAGATTTTGCGGCACGACGCCATCGTGCTTCCCCAGCTCAGAAGGGTGTCGCCGTCGAGTCGGCGACCCACCGCGGGGTTTTGTCGACAACCGTGGACGATGAAAGCCCTCACAAACCGGGACCTGTCCACAGTTCGATCGTCGAATCGCTCCACTTCCGCCGACCAACCGGCGACGGGCCCTACCGTCGCATCCATGGCAGGGAGCGCCGCGCAACGCGCGTCCGGTGTACTTCGCGCCGGCGCCGACCTCGTGCTGCCGGTGACCTGCGGCGGATGCACCCGACCGGGTAGCCGGTGGTGCGCGCGGTGCTCGGCACGCCTGGCCGACGACCCCGTCTTGTGCCGACCACGAGTGCCGCCGGGCATCCCGGTATGGGCGCTCGGCCGATACCGGGGTCCGCACCGGCAGGCGATTCTGGCGCTGAAGGAGCACGGCCGACGGGACCTGGTGATTCCCCTGGGGTCGTCGGTCGCTCGCGCGATGCGCACCCTCGCCCGCTGGGGCGAACTCCCGGACGCCCCGCGATTACACCTCGTACCCGCGCCCACGCGCACCCTGTCGGCTCGACGCCGCGGCGGCGACCCCGTGTCGGCCATCGCCACCCGCACCGCACAGGCGCTCGGCTCCCGCGTCTCGGTGGCACCGATGCTCGTCACCGCGGGCGCCGCGCGGGACTCCGCGGGCCTCGACGCCCGAGACCGGGCGCGCAACCTGCGCGGCGCGGTGCAACTGAGGGCAAGCGCCCGACGCCCGGGTCCGGGGTCTTCGGTCATCCTGGTCGACGATGTGCTGACCACCGGTGCGACGGTCGCCGAATCGGTGCACGTGCTGGCGTCGGTCGGGGTCGAGGTGGCGGCGGCTGTGGTGATCGCGGCGGCGTGAGGCCAGGCCACCGTGGCTCACCCCCGCAGCACCGAGGAGGGACTCACCCCGAACCGGCGGCGATAGGCGCTCGCGAACCGGCTCGGACTGCTGAACCCCCAACGGGCGGCGACGTCGGCCACGGTGACACCGCCGCGTTCGAGGTCGGCACCCGCCCGCTCGAGCCGGATGTCGGCGAGCGCGCGGGTCGGCGTGGTCTCCTCGAACTCCGCGAATGCCTCTTGCAGCCTGCGAACGCTCACTCCGGCGAGACCCGCCATGTCGGCGAGCGACCACGGCCGGGCGGGATCGTCGTGCAACGCGTCGAGCACGCGCTTGACCATCCCGGGCCGCAGTCGCCCGACGTCGTCGGGCGCAGCGTCGGACACCGACAGCAGGAAGGCGGTGGTCACGGCGCTGGCGAGTTGCGGTCCGACGAGCGGGTTGGCCAGCAGGTCACCCGGCTCGCGCACCTGCGCCGACAACGCCTTGACGAGCCCGAACCACGATGCGCCGTCGTCGGTTTCGAGGTTGATCTGGTCGGGCAACGTCAGCCGACGCCGCAGTGGCGCCGCGAGGACGCGGTCGGCTTCGCGTTCCAGGTACTCCGCGTCGAACTTGACCCCGATGACCTGGCAGTCCGCCGTCCAGTTGGTGATGAGCGATTCCCGGTCGGCGGTGAAGACGGTGCCGGTGCCCGGGGTCGAGACCAGCTCGCCGTGCCCGGCGCGCGAATGCAGACGCCCGGACAGCGGGATGTTCACCTCGTACGCGCTCGGATATTCGCAGGCGATGGAGACCGCTGTCCCCCACCGAAGCCGCCCGATGGTCACGCCGTCGAGCTCGACCGTCCGCATCGTCAGGTCGACGTCGGCACGACCGTCGAGCGCGGCGAGCTCGTGCGGAAAGTAGGCGTCGGCGACCGCGCGGTGAGCGGTGTCCCAATCCTGGGTTCCGACGAGGCTGCTCGGTGTGGACATCGGTAGTTCAGATCTCCCAGTGCGACCCGGTTGATTGGGCCGGCTTCCGCCGGTGGGCTTACCGACGTATCTGTGTTCTACCGCATCGATGGTCGTCGATGCGATGCAGATCACAACTCTTTCGCGCGATGTGTACCGCCTCCGCGCAATCGGTGTCGATCGCGCGGTGTCCGCGGCCCTAGCGTCTGACCCCACCACAGCCGATGTGGTCCACACACGAAGGAGTCGAACACCATGACCGCGACCATCTCCTGGCTCGACGACATCACCATGACCGAGCTGGAACGCAACCCATACCCCGTCTACGAGCGTCTGCGCGCAGAAGCCCCACTCGCCTACGTCCCGGTCCTGGGCTCGTATGTGGCCAGCACCGCCGAGGTCTGCCGGGAGATCGCCACCAGCCCCGACTTCGAGGCGATCATCACCAAGGCCGGTGGTCGGACCTTCGGGCATCCGGCGGTGATCGGCGTCAACGGCCCCATCCACGACGATCTGCGCTCGATGGTCGATCCCGCGTTGCAGCCGCAGGAGGTCGACCGCTGGATCGACGACCTGGTCCGTCCCATCGCGCGCCGCTATCTCGAGGAGTTCGAGGACGAGGGTCGGGCCGAGCTCGTCGCGCAGTACTGCGAACCGGTGTCGGTGCGCGCGCTCGGCGACCTGCTCGGACTTCAGGACGTCAGCTCGGACAAACTGCGCGAGTGGTTCCACAAGCTGTCGCGGTCGTTCACCAACGCGGCGGTCGACGAGAACGGCGAGTTCGCCAACCCCGAGGGATTCACCGAGGGCGACGAGGCGAAGGCCGAGATCCGCGCCATCGTCGACCCCAAGATCGACCACTGGATCGAACACCCCGACGACAGCGCGATCAGCCACTGGCTCCACGACGGGATGGAACCGGGCAAGACCCGCGATCGCGAGTACATCTATCCCACGTTGTACGTCTACCTGCTCGGCGCCATGCAGGAACCCGGCCACGCGATGGCGTCGACGCTGGTGGGGTTGTTCAGCCGGCCCGAGCAGCTGGAGATGGCGGTCGACGAACCGGGTCTGATCCCGCGCGCGATCTCCGAGGGCATGCGCTGGACGTCGCCCATCTGGTCGGCGACCGCCCGCATCAGCACCACCGACGTCGAGGTGGCCGGCGTGTCCTTGCCGGAAGGATCGGTGGTGCTGATGTCGTACGGGTCGGCCAATCACGACAACTCCGTCTACGACGCGCCGTCGGCCTACGACCTGACCCGGCCGCCGCTGCCGCATCTGGCGTTCGGCGCGGGGAACCACGCGTGCGCGGGCATCTACTTCGCCAACCACGTCTGCCGGATCGGTCTGGAAGAACTGTTCGACTCGATCCCGAATCTCGAACGCGACACCAGCGCCGATGTCGAATTCTGGGGCTGGGGATTCCGCGGCCCGACGTCGCTGCACGTGACCTGGGAGGTCTGACCGATGGACACGTCCCATTCCGTGGAGGTCGTCGGGTCCTCGACGCAGACCGTGCGGTGCGCCGACGATCAGCGGCTGCTCGACGCCTTCCTGCGCAACGGCGTCTACCTGCCGAACTCGTGCAATCAGGGCACGTGTGGGACCTGCAAGGTCAAGGTGTTGTGCGGGACCGTGGATGCGCCGCCCCCGTCGGACACCGTGCTTTCGCCGGAGGAGCAAACCAACGGATTCGTGCTCGCCTGCCAGTCGACGCCGCGGTCGGACACCCGCATCGAAGTGCCACTCGATGCCGCGAGCGGTCCCGGACACCTGCTGCGCGATGTCGCGGGAATCGTCAGCGGGATCGAGTCGGTCGCCGACGACACCGTCACGGTGACCGTGGACCTCGACCAACCGCTCGAGTATTCGGCCGGCCAGTACGTCGAGTTCACGGTCCCGGGCACCGACGAGGTACGGCAGTACTCGATGGCCAACCCGCCCGGCGACGGAGGTTCACTCGAATTCCACATCCGTCGGGTCGACGGCGGGCTGGCCACCGATCGATGGATCTTCGACTCTCTCGAACACGGTCACTCGATCGCGATCCGCGGACCGTGGGGTGACTTCGTCCACGACCCCGACCACGACGGCCCGATCATCCTGCTCGGCGGCGGCACCGGCCTCGCGCCGTTGAAAGCGATTGCGCTGCAAGCACTCGAGCTGGACTCCGCACGCGAGGTCCACCTCTATCACGGTGTGCGCACCCGCGGTGACCTCTACGACGTCGACTTCTGGCAGTCGCTCGCCGCCCGACATCCCGGGATGCGATACACGCCGTGCCTGAGCCGCGAGGACGGATTCGGGCGGCGCGGATACGTGGGCGATGTCCTCGTCGAGGACTTCGACTCGCTGCGCGGATATTCCGCCTACCTGTGCGGGCCGCCCGCGATGGTCGACGCCGGCGTCAAGGCGTGCAAGCGGCGCCGGATGGCCGGACGGTTGATCCGCCGGGAGAAATACACACCGGTCGCGGCGGCCGTTCCGGCGTGATCGTGGCGCCACCGGCGGGGGCTCAGTGCCACCGCGGCAGTTGCGGGTCCTCGCCCTCGATGTCGACACCTTCGACGCCGCGGGCCAGCCATTGGGCGAGGCTCTCGCGGGTTCCGTAGATGCGCTGACCACCGCCGGACAGCTCCCACCGGTCACCCTCGAGGGTCGCGAGCGTGATCGGTGGGATGTCGTCGCTCCGCTCGAGGCGTCGGACCATGGCGTCCAGTGCGTCGAGCACCGAGTCCGGGTCGGCTTCGTCGATGGTCCACACCGAGTCCAGGGCGTCGTGGGCGAGAACGACTTCGGCGATGCGCTGGGGTACCACCTCGCCGGGCGCGAGGTCGAGGTCCGCGTAGGCGACCACCGTGTCGGGCGCCGCCGATCCCAATCCGGCCGCGGCGTCGGAGAACGCACGATGCGCCTCGCGGAAGCGGGCACACACGTCGTCTGACACCGACCCCTCACCCGGCGACGAATCCCCGAGGGCTGAGCGGACCGCCGCGGCCAGGGCGAAGCCGTCGTCGGCGAGCCGGCCGATGACCTCGGAGCGCGGCGTGCCGGCGGCGGTCGGGGCGGCCAGGCGTTCGGCGCTCATCATCGAGACGATCGCGTCGAGCATCTCCGACTCCCGGCCCAGCCGCGACAAGTCCGACGAGAGCCTGGTGATTCGCGTTGACGACGTCATGCTTGGCATCGTCGCACCTGACATACCGTCGGCGGATCGGTTTCGACGGTTACGGGAGGACCGGAATCGCGCCCGGGGTCATCGCGGGCTCCACCTCGGTCCAGTACTGATCGGGTTGCCCGTTGGTACTGCCGAGACGAAGCACTCCGCGCTGGTCACCGGCGTAAACGGTCGTCGGGTTGGCCACGACCGCCCGCACCGGCGGTGAGAGGTTTCCGCTGAGCAGCCCGACCGCCGGCGTGCCATTGATCGACAACTGCACCACCGGGGATTCGGGCGCCTCGCGGGCGACCATCAGCGTCGTCGGCGACGCCCAGTCCAGCGACACCGCCCGGTTGCCGATGTTGTAGGCCGCGATGCGTGGGCTGGTCAGTGACACCTCGCCGTCGGCGTTGGTCGACACCACCGCGAACAGCACTTGCCCGCCGACCAGCAGCGCGACCCGCACCCCGTCCGGGGCCACCTGCAGTTCGTTGATCGGGCCGCGGGCCACCGCGGGGATGGCGGCGGCGTTGACCTCCGCCATCGAGGTGCCGTCCGCGTCGCGCGTCCAGCGCATCGGCCGGCCGTCGACGACCACCCACACCGTGTCGGCGTCTCCCCCGAACGACGGGCGGGTGAT
>NZ_JBEXMX010000124.1:0-9519 GCF_040610755.1 Gordonia sp. NPDC003585
AGCGTTGCCGGACCGCCCCACACCGCGAGTTTCTGGGCGAGAGCGCGGGCGTCGGGGCCGAGGAGCGCAAGATGGCCGGCGATGACATCGGTTGTCTCGGTGCCCAGGTCGGCGTCGGTGCCGGGGATGACGGACGCGGCGCCGTCCGAGATGTCGAGTCGGTGCGATTGTTCCAGCGAACGCAACAGCGAGATCGCGTGCATGGGATTGCCGCCGGACGTCGAGAGCAGGGCCCGCAGTGCGGAATCCGGCGTCGCACCCAGGTATTCGACGGTCAGCGCATCGAGCTCGGCGTCGGCGAGGGGCGGCAGTTGCCACTCGTGCACGCCGGGGCGGGCGAGGAGCCGGACCAGGAGTTCGCGCTCCGGTAGGTGTCGGCGGCTGAGCAGAATCACCAGTGGTAGATCGCGTGCGGCGCCCGAGAGCCGGAAGATCAGTTCGAGGCTCGCCGCGTCGGCGTTGTGCGCGTCGTCGAGCACCAGGACGAATGGGCGCTCGGCGCACATCGCGTCGACGAGCGCATAGAGTTTGTCGCCGAACCCTCCGGGTATCGGCGCGGGCAGTTCGGCGCCGAGAAGGTCGGCGGCCACCCCGAACGGCTGTCGCCACGAGAGTTCGTCGGCTCCCGCGAACCGGACCTGCCCTACCAGCCCGTCGGTCAGCGCGCGCAGCGTATGGGTCTTGCCGCTGCCCGGGCCTGCGGTGATGACGAGCGTTCTGGGTACGTCGCGTGTGCCGTCGGAATGCGCGCGGGCCAGCACGGATTCGATCTCGCTCACGATGGTGCGCCGCTCGCTGATCCTCGGCGCGGACATGTGCCCATGCTAATGCGGGTGTGGGGTCGGGGTGCATGAGAAGCTTGCACCCATGCGTGCCAAGCGGGGCAGCCGCGACTACGGCTCGATCCTGCTGGGATCGGTGAACGAGAGCAACTTCCGGCAGCGTGTCCGCATTCAGACCCTCCTGACCGCCTCGATCGTGGTGGCCAACCTCATCGGGGCCATTCTCGTGGTGTCGCTGACGTCTGTCGGCATCCCACAGCCGTCGGTGTTTCAGCCAGAGTTGTGGTGGGTCAACTTCGTCGCGCTGCCCATCTATGTCGCCATGGCCTTCGTCGTCGGTATCGGGTGGGGGACGGTCGTGGTGGTCCGTGACCTGAAGTGGGCGATCCGCGATCGGCCGCCGACCGCGAAGGACGCTCGCCGGGCGCAGCGGGTTCCGTGGCGCCTCACCGCCGTTCAGGGTGCGTTGTGGGCGATCGCCACGGTGATGTTCACACTCATGTACGGCATCCTCGACCCGGAGCTGATCCCCAAGATCCTCTTGGTCGTCAGCATGGGTGGTGTCGTCGTGGTGACGATCGCCTATCTGCTCATCGACTTCACCCTCCGTCCGATCTCGGCCGAGATAATCTCCGCGGGCTACCGTCGACGCAAACGCAGCGGCGTGCGCTCGCGTGCGATCGTCTCCTGGCTCATCGGTTCGGCCATTCCCATCGTCGGGATCCTGCTCGTCGTGGCGTTCGGACTCGCTCGTGACGAGACCAGCAAGCTCGACCTGTTTGTGGGTGTCACGGTGCTCGGCCTCATCGCGCTGTTCACCGGTCTGGTGCTGACCTTCCTGTCGAGCCTGAGCATCACCGGACCCATCCGCAGCGTCCGCGCGGGCATGAACAAGGTGCAGTCGGGCAACCTCGACGACGCCGACCTCGTCGTCTACGACGGCACCGAACTCGGTGACCTCCAGGTCGGTTTCAACACGATGGTCGGCGGACTGCGCGAGCGCGAGCGGATGCGCGACCTGTTCGGGCGGCACGTCGGCCACGACGTCGCCGAGGCAGCGCTGAGCTCCGACCCCGAACTCGGCGGCACCGAGCGCACGGTCGCAACCCTGTTCGTCGACGTGATCGGCTCGACAACGCTTGCCGCCGAACGCAATCCGACCGAGGTGGTGGAGATCCTCAACAAGTTCTTCGCGGTGATCGTGGCGTCGGTGGAGAACCGTCGGGGCCTGGTCAACAAATTCGAGGGCGACGCGGTGCTCGCGATCTTCGGGGCGCCCATCGACCTCGACGATGCCGCGGGTGCCGCGCTGGCCGCGGCCCGGCAGATCGCCGCGGACCTGGCCATCGAAGTGCCGGAGCTCTCCGCCGGAATCGGCGTCAGCCACGGGCCGGTCGTCGCCGGAAACGTCGGCGCGATAGAACGATTCGAGTACACCGTGATCGGCGACCCGGTCAACGAAAGCGCACGACTGTCGGAGCTGGCCAAGCGTGACCCGAGTCGGCCGTTGGCGTCGGGCCGGGCGGTGGATGCGGCGTCGGAGAAGGAAGCCCGACGCTGGGAGCGTCAGGAGTCGACGTCGCTGCGGGGTCGTACCGAGGAGACAGTGGTGTACGCGGCTCAGATGTCGGAGTAGCTTCGGGCGGTCGCGTCGGCGGGCTGTTCGTCGGCCGGCCCCGACAGTCGTCCGAGCATGATCGTCGCTGTTGCCATGACGGCGAGCGCTGCGACGACGGCGATGTCGCCCGCGGTGTCGACCCGCAGTCCCTCCTGATAGATGGTCAGCCCCAACGCCATTGCCACCACTGGCTTGAGGACTGTGACCGTTGGGAGGCTGGTCTGCACGGAACCGGCCTGATAGCTCGATTGTTGCCAGAGCGTGCCCAGGGTGGCCGCCACCGCCATGCCCCAGAACTCCCAGCCGAGCAGACCGTGCAGGACTCCGTCGTCGAAGGCCGAGATGGCCGTCTTGGTCAGCGGGGCCGAGACCCCGAGCAGCACACCGGCGGCGATCGCCAGCGTCAGCGAGCGCGACACCCCGTGCGGCAGACGCGATCCGACGCCAACGCAGACCGCGACCACCGGGATGATGAGCGCGAGCGGGAGGATCCAGTGCGCGAACGCCGGGGCATCGATGCCTTTCGTCGGCTGCCCGAGCACGATGAAGACGACGAGAGATGCGAAAAGTAGTGCGGCCCAGAACCACTCGCGTGCCACCAGTCGGCGCTTCTCGGAGATGGCGGCCAGCGGGAGTGCGAACAGTAGGGTGCTGACCAACAGTGGCTGCACCAGCATCAGGCTGCCCACCGCCAGCGCCCACGCCTGCACGACGAAGCCGAGAATGTCGGCGCCGATACCCATCAGCCAGGTCTTGCGTCTGGCCAGCGTCACCAGGAATCCCGCACCGGTGGCGCCCTCCGTCGGCAGACCACGCGTACCTTCCGCTTGCCACACCGACGCCACGGCAAACAGCAGCGCGGCGGTCAACGCGAGGATGATCGGCAGGATCACGTGGCATCCTCCTGGATGGGTAGATCTGTCAGACCGTCATCGGAGCTCGGTACGAGTGAGGATATCGAGAAGCTCCCGATTGATGAACAATCGATCGCGTCCGGCGCGTACATCTTCCAGCAGGCCGGCCTCGGCGAGGGCGTTGAGCCATTTCGTTGCGGTGGGACGCGACACGCCGCAGCGTTCGATGACGGTCGAGATGCGGCAATAGGGCTGCTCGAACAAGACGGCCATCAGCTCGACATCGACGCTGCCGCGTGTGAACTCCCGTGCCCGTTGCGCGTACGTGTCTTCGAGTTCGCGGATCGCGGCGATCTTGCGGAGCGTGGACTCGGAGGAAAGCTCCACTCCCCGAAGCATGTACAACAGCCATTCCTCCCACGCCTCCTCGGCGGTGACGGCCAGGAGTAGCCGGTAGTAGTCGGCCTTGGTGGCGATGATGTAGCGCGAAAGGTAGAGGATAGGCGACTCGAGCAGTCCGGACTGCCGGAGGAACAAGATGTTCAGGATGCGTCCGGTTCGGCCGTTACCGTCGGCGAACGGATGAATCGCCTCGAATTGATAGTGGCCTACGGTCATCCGGATCAGTGGATCGAGTCCGTCGTCGGCGTGGATGTAGGTCTCCCACTCGTGGAGCTTTTGTACGACGACGTCTTGTCCCTCGGGTGGGCTGTAGGTGACTGCACCGGTCACTGGGTGCGCCAGGCGCGTGCCGGGGAGATCCCGTACTCGCATGTCGTGGCCTTTGATGGTGCTGCACACCGTGATCGCAGTCGCCGAGGTGATCGGACGATTCAGCGTCTCGTCGAAGCCGACGCGCAGGGCAGTCCGATACCTCAGCGCCTCCCGCGTCGCGGAGTCCGCGCCGTCGTCGTCGTCGAGGAACCTGAACAGATCGTCGGTGGTGGTGACGATGTTCTCGATCTCCGAGCTCGCCTGCGCCTCGATCAGCGGGATCGTGTTGATCAACACTGTGGGGTTCGGAATCGAGATCGCCGCCTGGTCGAGCCGGGCCAGCGACCGGTTCGCGGAGATGGCAGCCTTGAGGACGGATGCGGTCTCCACCTCGTTGGACGCGGGTGGCGGCGGAAGCGCGTTGTACGGCTTCTCCGGATTCCACCTGGTCACGGACCCAAGCCTGACACGCGTGGACGTGACATGTAAAGATTTCCAAGAATTCTTTACATGTCCGTGGCGACGTGTACGCAGTCTTTGCACGTCGCCCGCGTTCCGCGGAACGCTGCTCACCGGGCGCCGACGCGTTGTCGCGGCATCAGCCGACCGTCGTTGCGCTCGATGACCACAGCCAGCACATACAGCGCTGCGCCTTTGAGGGTAGCGTTCTACCTGAACCTGTCTAGAAGGGTAGAAGATGGCGCTCAACATCAAGGATGAGAAAGTTCATGCTCTCGTGAAGGAGATCTCCGCTCTGACCGGGGACAGTCAGACTGCCGTGGTCCGACGCGCCGTCGAGCAGTTGCACCTGCGAGTCCAGGCACAGTCGGGTCGTGGTGAAGAAATTCGCCGGAGCGGTGCCCGGATCGGGGCGCAACTCGTACCGTTGGAGCCCGGCGAGGACCCGACTGCATTTCTGTATGACGACCGAGGTCTACCCGCATGATTGTGGACACCTCAGCAGTGATGGCGGTGGTGTTCGACGAAGAGGATGCAGAGACTTACGCCGCTGCTCTTGCCCTTGGTGGCCTCCGGATGTCGGCCGGCACCTATCTTGAGTGCTGCATCGTGATGGACCAGCGCGGAACACCGCAAACGAGCCGAGAGTTCGATGCATGGTTCGCTGACATCGGCGTGCAGGTGGAACCGACTTCGGTGGCGGAGATCGGCATAGGTCGGCAAGCGTATCGGGACTTTGGGCGAGGCAGCGGGCACCCCGCCAAGCTGAATTTCGGTGACTGCTTTTCGTATGCATTGGCAATTCACAGGAATGAGTCGCTTCTGTGGAAGGGCGACGACTTCTCACACACCGGCGTCAGGTCTGCGTTGGACGAAATCTATGAACATGGCGAGGAGTATCGCGCCCCAAAGTCGTGATGAACCCGAACCGAACTGTATAGGCACCCAGCCCACAGACTCCGCGTGTGGATAGTTTTGTCGGCCCGAGAATTCTTGTCGTACCCCTCTGCGTGCATTTCGCCGTGCCACCCGCCACCGCCGGACGGTGGATGACGCTGGGCGCCCTGCTCCAAGACCATCTGGAGATCTGGATACCCACCCTCGCCGAAGGACGCGCGGTCATCTGGCGATACGCAGCGAGCGGGAAGACGATCATCACGTGGCCGTAGCTTTCGTTGGTGCCAATACTGTTGGGATGCTTGCCCTTCGAGGTCCTCGGCTAGCGCCTCGGGCACCCTTCGAGACGCTCGCAACCTCGCTCCTCAAGGGCGGCGCCTCAGGGAGCGAAGGAAGGCTCCTCGCTAACTGCAAGCGCTCCACCTCAGTGTTGCGGCCACCGGGTGGCGTCGTGACCAGGCAAATAGGCGGCCCGGAGCCTCCGCGCGGCCGGCGCCCGCGACAACTGGAGCCGAATCGGAGAACGCGAGTGCTGCAGCACTCGCGTTCTCCAACTCAACTCGAGTTCTCGCAGGACGACGCGAGAAATGGCCAGACCGAAGCCCAAGCCGCGCCCGACTTGGGCGGTGATGTGCCATGGGTGGCCTCAGACCACACCCTGTGCCGAGTCGGGTCAACCGTGTGCTGCAGCACACAGATTCTCCAACAGGACACAGAGTGTCGGGAGCGACGCCTCGGCAGGCTGAATTTGCCCAGGTCATCGGTCGTGCTCACGCCTCGCGATCGACTTGCGCTTCGGCGAAGTCCAACTGACGCAGTGCCATTCGGAGGACCTCGTCGCCGATGCGGCCGGCGGCGTGTTCGTCGATGAAGACCGACCGCTGGACTTTGAGGACGTCGAGGCGCATGCGGGCACCGGCGGCGGTGGGGCTCTCGCCAATGGTCTCGGGTCCGCGGCCGAGTTCTTCCCACGCCGAATTGCGTTGGGTGGTGACCCATTTGCGGAGCATCATCACCTGGAGTCGTCGGGGGTCGTCGTCACCGATGTCGGCGGCGTACCCGTCGAGGACCTGCTCGGCCTCGCGGCTCGCCCGGTCCTGCGCGGCCGCGTAGGCCAGACGATCGGCGGACTCGTCGTCCGTCGACACCCCGAGGCGCCGGATCACCCACGGCAGCGTGGTGCCCTGGATCAGCAGGGTGCCGATCACCACCACAAAGGTGAGGAACAGAATCTCGGGCCGGCCTGGGAAATCCTCACCGGTCTGCTCCACCGTCAATGGGATGGCGAAGGCCGCGGCAAGCGAGACCACGCCGCGCATACCCGACCACGCCACCACGAACACCCACCCAGGCGGCGGAATGCCCTCGCGGGCACGGATCTTCGCCGAGAACAATCGCGGCAGGTAGGTGGCCGGATACACCCAGACGAATCGGATCAGGATGGTGGCGGCCAGCACTGCCGCTGCATCGATGGACACCTGCACCCACGACTCGCCGGACAAACCCTCGATCAGGAAGGGCATCTGTAGTCCGATGAGCAGGAAGACGAACGCCTCGAGGATCGCGTCGATCGACTTGCGCACCGCCTCGTCCTGCAGGCGGGTTGCGTAACCCGCACGGACCGAACGCGATCCGAGGAACAGTCCGGCGGTGACCACCGCGATGACGCCCGACGCGTGGGCCTCCTCTGCGGCGAAATACGTCGCGAACGACACCATGATCCCGATCGCCGTCTCCATCGGCGGATCGTCGAGCCAGGTGCGCAGCCACGACACCGCGAACCCGATGACCAGCCCGATCACCACCCCGCCCACGGCCGCGAGAGCAAACATCGCCAGCCCTTCGGCAAGGCTTGCGGTGGCGCCGACCGCAGCCACTGCGATCCGGAACGCAGTGAGCGCGGTGGCGTCGTTCAGGAGGCTCTCGCCGCCCAGCAGCGTCATGATCCGCCGGGGCAACCCGAGACGACGACCGATCGCCTGCGCCGACACCGCGTCGGGCGGTGCGACGACCGCACCGAGCACCATGGCGGCCGCGAGCGGCAGATTGGGCACGGTCCAGTACGCGACCAGACCGACCACCAGCGTCGTGAACAGCGGAAGACCGACGGCCAACAGTCCGATCGCCCGCCGATTCGCGCGGATGGCCTGGTAAGAGCTGTCCTGGGCGGCCGAGTAGAGCAGCGGCGGCAAGATCAGGAACAGCACCAGGTCGGGTTCGAGCATCACTTCGGGCACACCGGGTATCCAGCCCACCGCGAGGCCGACCGTGACCAGGACCAGTGGGGCGGACAACCCGTACCGGCGGCACAGCGCCGCGATGGGTACCGCGGCGACCGCGACCAGCAGCAGCTCAGGACTCACCCGTCGAAGAGTAGTGGGCGGGGATAATGGCGGCCATGCGTATTTTCGGAAGGCAACGACCCAGCCGTTCGGGAGCGGACTCCGGCACTGCCTCGGCGGCACGGTGTCCGGAGCTCGGCGAGATCGGAGTCGACGCGGGCACCGACCCGGCGCCCCGGACCGGAGACTCTCGGGTGTGCGAAGGCTGCGTCGCGCTCGGCGAGGATCATTGGGCGCACCTGCGTATGTGCTTGACTTGCGGACATGTGGGTTGCTGCGACTCCAGCCCCCGCCGTCACGCGACCGGGCATTTCGAGGCGACCGGGCATCCGGTCATGCGTTCGGCAGAGCCCGGCGAGGCGTGGCGCTGGTGCTACATCCATGAGGTGATGGGATGACAGACGGGGAACGTAGGATTTGAGGATGACGTCGAACAGCGACAGCGTCGTACCGGACGCGCATGGCGAAGGCTGGGTCGAGCCGACCGCACACCCCGCCGAGCCGCCCGCGCCAAACCTGGTCAAGCCGGCTGCGGAACAGGCCACGCCGGCAGCGGACGCCCCCAAGCCCGTCGAGGACTCGGGTGAGCCGGAGAGCCGCGTCGGTCCGCCCGACGTCATCGGCACACCACTGAGCCCGACGGCGACCAAGGTGATGGTCCTCGGTGCCGGCGAACTCGGCAAAGAGCTGGTCATCGCCTTCCAGCGACTTGGTGTCGAGGTTGTCGCCGTCGACCGGTACGCCGACGCGCCGGGCCACCAGGTCGCACATCACGCCGAGGTCATCGACATGACCGACCCGGACGCGGTGCTCGCGCTGATCGACAAGCACAAGCCCGCCTACGTCGTCCCGGAGATCGAGGCGATCGCCACCGACGCCCTGGTCAGCGCCGCCGAACGCGGACTCACCGAGGTCATCCCCACCGCGTCGGCCGTGGTCGCGACGATGAACCGCGAAGGCATCCGACGGCTTGCCGACGAGGAACTCGGGCTGCCGACGTCGCCCTATCTGTTCGCCGACACGCTCGACGAACTGCGGGTCGCGGCCGAACAGATCGGGTACCCGTGCGTGGTCAAGCCGGTGATGTCGTCGTCGGGCAAGGGGCAGTCGGTGGTGAAGACGCCCGGCGATCTGGCGGCAGCGTGGGAGACCGCGGCCACCGGCGGCCGGGTGCGCAGCGAGCGCGTCATCGTCGAAGGTTTCATCGAGTTCGACTACGAGATCACGCTGCTGACGGTCCGCTGCGTCGACCCGAAGACCGGTCGCCTCACCACCGCGTTCTGCGCGCCGATCGGACACCGGCAGATCAACGGCGACTACGTCGAGAGCTGGCAGCCGCACGATATGAGCGCCGACGCGCAGGCCGCGGCGACGTCGATCGCCGCCCGCATCGCCACCGGCCTGGGTGACGGAAAGCTCGGTGGCCGTGGGATTTTCGGTGTCGAACTGTTCGTCAAGGGCGACGACGTCTACTTCTCGGAAGTCAGTCCGCGCCCCCACGACACCGGCCTGGTGACGATGGCGACGCAGCGTCTGTCCGAGTTCGAGATGCACGCACGCGCGATCCTCGGCTTGCCGGTCGACGTCACGCTCGCCTCGCCGGGCGCCTCCGCGGTGATCTACGGCCAACTCGACCAGCCGGCGATCGGCTACGAGAACGTCGCCGTGGCACTCACCGTGCCCGAGACCGACATCCGGCTCTTCGGCAAGCCGGAGAGTTTCCACCGCAGGCGGATGGGCGTGGTCACGGCCACCGCCGACGATGTGGCGACGGCTCGCGAACGTGCGGTCCGCGCGGCGTCGATCGTGTCGCCGGTCGCGGGTCGGCCTGCGCAGCGCCGAGTGCCGCAACC
>NZ_JBEXMX010000125.1:0-9332 GCF_040610755.1 Gordonia sp. NPDC003585
CAAACGGCCCGCATCCGCCGTGTACGCGCGTCGGCGTGCCACCGCGCTCGGGGTGCTCGCCGGTCTCGCGCTCGCGGTGTCGGTGTGGGTGATCGGCATCGTCGGCAACAACTACGCCGAGTCGCAGACCCCGTCGCCGACGAGTACCCAGGTGACGCACGTGCGGGCGGGTGACTCGCTGAGCACCATTGCGGCGCGGGTGGCGCCGGACGTTCCGCGCCAAGTGGTCATCGACGAGATTCTGGAGCTGAATGACCTGGAGTCCAGCGGACTTCGGGTCGGGCAGCCACTGCTGACACCCGCGTACCGCTGATCGGCGGGCGGTATCCTCGATGTCACAGGGACCGGTCGGGAACCGACCCGGCGTACGACTCGCATGTGCCGCCGTGTCCCGCGACAGGCGTGAGGATCACATGCGCTGCCCCTTCTGCAAGAACGAGGACACCAAGGTCATCGACTCGCGTGTCGCCGACGAGGGGCAGGCCATCCGGCGGCGTCGGGCGTGCGTTGAGTGCGGCCGCCGCTTCTCCACGGTGGAGAGCGCGGTGCTCGCCGTGGTGAAACGCAACGGCGTGACCGAACCGTTCAGTCGGGAAAAGGTGATGCGCGGGGTCCGTCGCGCATGTCAGGGGCGCGAGGTCGGCGACGACGACCTCGCACAGTTGGCGCAACAGGTGGAAGACGCCGTCCGCGCCAGCGGTTCGGCCGAGATCCCGAGCAACGAGGTCGGTCTCGCGATCCTCGGACCGCTGCGCAACCTCGACGAGGTGGCCTACCTGCGCTTCGCCTCGGTGTACCGGTCGTTCGATTCGCTCGACGACTTCCAGCGTGAGATCGACGACCTCCAAGGCCGTTCGGTCGCAACGAATGGCGCCGATACCAAGGTGTCAGCCGAGTCTGTCCAGGGTTCGTAGCGCCCTTTTCTCGGATACGGGGTACGCGGTTCCGATGCGCTGGGCGAACACACCCACCCGCAGTTCCTCGACGAGCCAGTGGGCTTCTTCGTTGACCGCGTCCCGCCTGGCCGCCGACACCTGCGCGAGACGCTGATTCCAGCGTTGGGTCACGCGGTCGATGACCGCGACGCCTTCCTGGTCGCGTGCCGCCGATGCGGGCAGCGTTGCCAACCTGGTCTGTGCGGCGAGAAGGTAGCGCGGCAACTCGGACAGGTGAGTACGCCCGGTGACGCGGACGAATCCGTCGAACACCAGGTCGTCGATCTGTTCGGCGACGTCGTCGGCTGCCACCGAACCCGCGTGTTGGTCGATCAGCGTGCGCACCGGGGCGAGGGCCCGAAGGGTCGCCACGGCGAGAGCGAAGTACTCGGGTGCGGCGGCCAGGGCTGCCGGCTGTATCCGCGCGCGCACGGTCTCGAACTCGGCGGGAGTGCGGACGGCGGCAACGGCGGCGGACGCATCAGCCATCTGGTCGCGGATCGCGCGTCGCGTGCAGTCGGCGGTGAGGTCCTCGATCCTGCGGTAGGGGCTCTGGCTCAAGGCGAGTCTGTCGGCCCCGGCCAGAGAGCCGACGACCTTCTTCGACAGCGGCGGGATGGCGATGTCGAGCAGGGCCGCGACGCCTTCGAAAACGAGCCGATCACGCTCCTGCGGGGACGTCGCGTCGGTACGGACGACGGCACGCGAGGCGCCGGTCGCGTCGGTCACCGCCGTGATCGCGGGGTAGCGGGTCAGTTCTTGACCGGCGATCTTCACCTGCGAGCTGTGTGGGAGCGAACCGATCCCGTCGGCCGTCCACGCGGTGAACTCGCGCCGGACGATCGGCTCCGGGGTGGTGCTCCGACGATGTCGGCGTTGGAGATCGGTGAGCGAGTCGTCGGTGTCGACGATGGCGCCCGTCGCATCGGCGAGCGCAAAATGCACGCGCAGGTGTGCCGGTAGCCGGTCGGGGACGAAATCGTCGGCGGCCACCGTGGTTCCGACGATGGTGGTCAGCTCCCGGGCCAGTCCGGACACGATCGGTTCGGACCGTGGTTTCAGTTGGGACAGAGCGAGTTCGGCGAACCGCCCGGCGGGCGACATCGTCTTGCGCAGATGCTTGGGCAGCGTCTTGACCAGCGCGGTGGCCAATTCCGATCGCAGGCCCGGCACCGTCCAGTCGAAGCCCGCGGACCGGATGTGGCCCAGCAGTGCTTCCGGAATGACCACGGTCACGCCGTCATCCGTGGCCGCCGGATCGAACCGGTACCGCAATTCGAGTCGTGCGTCGCCCTGTTGCCATGCGCCGGGAAAGTCCGCGTCGGCGACCGAGGTGTCGGCGCCGACGTCGGCGGCAGTGAGATCGAGCAGATCCGGCCGATCGCGGCGTGCGCGCTTCCACCAGGTGTCGAAGTGGCGGGCCGAGGTGACCTCGGCTCCGATGCGCTGATCGTAGAAATCGTAGAGTTGATCCTCGGTGATGACGAGATCGCGTCGGCGGACTCGGTGTTCGACGTCGGCGGCCGCCTCGAGCAGTTCGCGGTTGCGGTGGAAGAAGGAGTGATCGGTGCGCCAGTCGCCCTCGACCAGCGCGTGGCGGATGAACAACTCGCGGGACGTGACCGGATCGATCGGCCCGTACACGACCCGTCGTCGAGCAACCAGGGTGACGCCGTAGAGCGTGACCCGGTCGTAGGCCATCGCCGCGCCCCGTTTTGCCGACCAATGCGGCTCGCTGTAGGTGTGCTTGACCAGGCTGCCGGCGACCCGTTCCACCCACAGCGGGTCGATCCCGGCCACGGTGTGCGCGAAAAGCCGTGAGGTCTCCAGGATTTCGGCGGCCATGAGGAAGGCGGGCGGTTTCCGCGCAAGGGCCGAACCCGGGAAGATCATCAGCGTGGTGCCGCGGGCTCCCGTGTATTCGCGGCCCTCGGAATTGCGCACAGCGATGTTGCTGAGCAGTCCGGACAGGACCGCTCGGTGGATGGCGTCCGCGTCGGGTTCGGTCGGCGTGGTCGGCCAGTCGAGTTCGCCGACGATCTCGCGCAGTTGACGGGTCAGATCGCGCCATTCGCGGATGCGTAGATAGTGGAGGTACTCGCGTTCGCACATCCTGCGAAACTTGTTGCCGGACAGCTCATTCCGCTTCTCCTGGAGATAGCGCCACAGCTCCAGGTAGGCCAGGAAATCCGAATTGGGCACCGCGAAGCGGCGATGTGCGGTGTCGGCGGCCTCGCGGTGATCGGCGGGCCGTTCACGAACGTCGGGCAGCGACAGGGCGGCCGCCAGGACGACGAGGTGGTCGAGACATCCGAGTTCGTGTCCCGCGATCAGCATTCGGGCGATGCGAGGGTCGACCGGGAGCCGCGCCATCGAGCGGCCGACCGAGGTGAGTCGCGGGGGCCCGCCTGCCTTGTCGGACTGTTCGATCGCCCCGAGTTCGGTGAGCACGGCCATACCGTCGCGGATCGCGCGATCGTCGGGCGGCTGCACGAACGGGAAGTCGGCGATGGGGCCAAGGCGCAGCGACGTCATCTGCAGGATGACCGCGGCGAGGTTGGTCCGCAAGATCTCGGGATCGGTGAAGGCCGGTCGTGCGTCGAAGTCGTCCTCGCTGTAGAGGCGGATGCAGATGCCGGGCGCGACACGACCGCAGCGTCCGGCACGTTGACGGGCGCTGGCCTGTGAGATCGCTTCGACGGGAAGGCGACTGACCTTGGTGCGGGTCGAGTATCGGCTGATGCGTGCGGTGCCGGAGTCCACGACGTAGCGGATGCCGGGGACGGTGACGGAGGTCTCGGCGACGTTGGTGGCCAAGACGATGCGACGTCCGTCCGAGGGTGCGAACACCCGCTGTTGATCGGCGACCGACAGCCGCGCATACAGCGGGACGATCTCTGCACCCGCAGAAGCTCTGCGCCGCAGAGCATCCGACGCGTCGCGGATATCACGCTCGGTGGGCAGGAAGACCAGCACGTCGCCACGGCCGGTCGACCACAGCTCGTCGATCGCAGCATCGATGCCCTGGAACAGGTCGAGGTCGGCGTGCTCGCCTCCGCCGCCCTCGTCGCCACTGTCGGGTCGTTCACGCAGGGTGAGTGGGCGGTAGCGCACGTCGACCGGGTAGGTGCGCCCCGACACCTCGATCACCGGCACCGGAGCGTCGCCCGTGGTGAAATGCCGTGCGAACCGATCGGGTTCGATGGTGGCCGAGGTGATGATCACCTTGAGGTCCGGGCGGCGCGGGAGCAGCCGGCGCAGGTATCCGAGAATGAAGTCGATGTTGAGGCTGCGTTCATGCGCCTCGTCGACGATCAGCGTGTCATAGCGGCGCAACAGCGGATCGGCCGCGATCTCGCGCAGCAGAATCCCGTCGGTCATCACCCGTACCAGGGTGTCGGCGCCCGATCTGTCGGTGAATCGCACGGAGTACCCGACCGCGTCGCCGAGTTTGGTGTTGGTTTCGTCGGCGATGCGCCGGGCGACCGAGCTCGCCGCAATGCGGCGTGGCTGGGTATGCCCGATCATGCCGCGCACACCGCGTCCGAGTTCCAGGCAGATCTTCGGGAGCTGCGTGGTCTTACCCGAACCGGTCTCGCCGGCGATCACCACGACCTGATGTGCGTCGATCGCGTCCCGGATCTCGTCGCGGGCGGCCGATATGGGCAGTTCGGGTGGGAAGTGGAGGTCGGGCACGGATGCTCGTCGGGCGTCGATTCGACGACGTGCGGCCTGCACCGCACCGAGGAGCTGCTGCCAGGCGTCGGACGTGGGTGCCGACCCGAGTTTGTCGGCGCGCCGACGCAGCCGATGACCGTCGACGACGGTCAGTTCGCGCAGCGCGGTGCGCAGGGCCGCGCGATCGGCGTCGGTTGGGGTCGCGGTCATGGTCTGTCCAGAATAGTGAGCGCGGTGCAGGCCGTTGCCCGTCGGTGGGCGTTGTGGTCCCGCCGTGCCGGGCATCCGGCATGATTGGCGGCATGGCTGATGCGTTGTGGCATGGATTCGCCGACATGGGTGCGGTGAGGGCGAGCGGTCCGTTCGTTGTGGTGCGTGGCGAGGGCACCCGGATCTGGGACCGCGAGGGGAACAGGTATCTCGACGCGACAGCGGGACTGTGGTTCACCAACGTCGGTCACGGGCGCGCAGAGATCGGCGCGGCGGTGGCGGATCAGCTTTCCACGCTCGCGCACTACTCGGGATTCGGCGATTTCACGTCGGATGTGACGCTGGCGCTGGCCGAACGTCTCGCCGCGATCGCGCCGGTCGCGGGCAGCAAGATCTTCTTCACCTCGGGTGGCAGCGACTCGGTGGACAGCGCCGCCAAGCTGGCCCGGCGCTACTGGCACGAGCGCGGGCGGCCGGAGAAGGAGATCATTGTCGGCCGGACCAAGGCCTACCACGGAATGCACGTTGCGGGAACGGCACTGGCCGGGATTCCGGTGAACCGTGAAGGCTACGGCGAGCTGATGCCGGCCGCGGAAACCGTGGAATGGGACAACGCGAAGAGCTTGCTGGGACTCATCGAGCGGCTCGGCGCCGATCGGATCGCCGCATTCTTCTGCGAGCCCATCATCGGAGCCGGCGGAATCTATCTCCCGCCCGACGGCTACCTGACCGAGGTGCGTCAGATCTGTCGCGACCATGACGTGCTCTTCGTGGCCGACGAGGTGGTCACGGGGTTCGGCCGCATCGGCGGCGACTCCTGGTTCGCATCGTCGCGACTCGGTCTGGAGCCGGACATGATGACCACGGCGAAGGGACTCACCTCCGGTTACGTCCCGATGGGCGCGGTGTTCGTCGCGCCGCATGTCGCCGAACCCTTCTTCGCCGGCGGGGTCTGGTGGCGCCACGGCTATACCTACGGCGGTCACGCGGGCGCGGCGGCGGCGGCGATGGCGAACCTCGACATCATCGAACGGGAGGGGCTGCTCGCCGAGGCGGCCCGCCTCGAGACGGATCTCGCCGCGGCGCTGGCTCCGCTCGCCGAACTGGACTCGGTGACCGAGGTGCGGACGGGGCTCGGGGCGGTCTCGGCCGTCCAACTCGCCGACCCCACACAGGCAATCGGAATGATCTCGAAATTGCGCGAGCACGGAGTGAGCGGGCGCGCCGCCGGGCAGGGCGCGCTCCAGATCTCGCCCGCGTTCGTGATGACCACCGAAGAGGTCGGCGAACTCGCCGACCGCATGCGTGCCGCACTGAGTTGACGCATATGCGCGCCGCACTGAGTTGACGCATGCGTGCCGCACTGAGTTGACGCATGCGTGCCGCACTGGGCTGATCAGGCGATCACAGCGGGGTGAGGCACAGGACGACGTTGTAGCGGAAGTACGACGACGGACCGATCTGCACCCAGTTTCCGTTGCAGCTGCTGGTGTTGTCGGTGCGCAGGTAGACCCGGTCCGTGGCTGCCGACGACCCGCACGACGTCCGATAGAACGCGGTGAGCTGGCTTCCGTTGGCCTCTCGGTGGATGCACGCGCCGACATCGGTGGTGCGGATCTCGTTGGCGATGGTGTTCGACGGGTCCGGCGTGTACGCGGGGGGACTCGTCACCCCGGGTTCGGCCGTCGTCGAGTATGTGTAGGTGGTTGACGGGTACGAGTAGGTCGTGCTGGTTTCTGTGGTCTCTGTTGTCTCGGTGGTGGATTCGGTCGTCGTGCTCGACTTGCCGGCCGCGGTGGTCGACTCCTCGTCGTTGCCGGATCCGATCGCGCCCGTCAGAACGAGTACCAGCGCGACGACACCGACGACCGTGAACAGGTAGCCGATCACGAGCGCGGCGATCGCGAGCGGACCACCCTTCTGGTGATTGCGTTTGATCTCGGACAGCGAGAAATGCCCGAGGACGATGCCCACCGGCGCGACGATGAATGCCGAGATCAGCGCCGCGATCGCCAGACCGTTGGTGCCGCCCTGCGGTTGCGGACCGCCGTACCCGGGAGGCTGCTGCCCGTAACCCGGATAGCCCGGAGCGACATAGCCGTACGGATCGGGTTGCTGGTACGAGGAAGTCGGGGCGTACGGATCGTTCGGCGGCTGTGGATTGCCGTACGGTGCCTGATTGCCGTACGGATGCGGTGAACCGCCGGGACCGGTGGGCGGACGCCCTTGATTCCAGTGCTGATTGCCCGGATCGTTCGGGTAGGTCACCAGTACCAGTCCTCTCTGTGCATGCCTGCGCGTCTCACCGTGCCGGCGAGATCACGCTCGCACCGTGGATCGTCGCACAGAAATCCTTCTCAGTCTGTCATGCGCTGCCGCGGATCGGTGTCCGCCGCACGGTCGACATCAAAGCAATGATGCCCCGGTCTCGTGGATTCGAGACCGGGGCCCCCGCTGTCACTTGTCGACCGTGCGGTGTGCGGTGATTCAGACGCCGGCAAGGACCTCGGTGGTGGTGAGGGCCTGCGCGACACCGGCGACGATCGAGGCGACCTTCAGGGATTCCAGGATCGCCTCACGCTCGACACCCGCTTCACGCAGTGTGTTCTCGTGAGCCGCGACGCAGTGGCCGCAGCCATTGATCGACGACACGGCGAACGACCACAGTTCGAAAAGGGCCTTGTCGACGCCGGGGTTGCCGATGATGTTCATCCGCAGTCCGGGGCGCAGATCGTCGTAGCGACCGTCGAGAAATCCGCGGCCACGGTAGAAGACGTTGTTCATGCCCATGATCGACGCTGCGCCGAGGGCCGCGTTGTACGCGTCGGCCGACAGCGTATCGGCCGCCTCGTCGGCGATCTCGCTGAGCACCTTGGCATTACGGGTTGCCGCTGCGGTTGACAGCAGGGTGCCCCAGAGCTGTTCCTCGTTCAGCACAGTGGTGCGGCTGATCGATCCGAGGTTGAGCTTGAGGTCCTTCGCGTACTCGGGCAGGGCTTCCTTGAGATTGTCGATACTCATGTCGTCTCCTGTCAGACGCCTGCGGCGAGCAGCTCGCCGGCGTTGATGGTGGGATCGCCCTTGCGCCAGTTGCAGGCGCAGAGTTCGTCGGACTGCAGGGCGTCGAGCACGCGCAGCACCTCGTCGACGTTGCGGCCCACCGAACCCGCCGTGACCGACACGAACTGGATCTCGTTGTTCGGGTCGACGATGAAGGTGGCCCGGTCGGCGACACCGTCGGCGTTGAGAACACCTGCTGCGGTGGCGAGTTCGCGCTTGAGGTCGGACAGCATCGGGAACGGCAGCGTCTTGAGATCCTCGTGCTGGGCACGCCACTGGAAGTGGACGAACTCGTTGTCCACCGATGCGCCGAGTACCTGGGCGTCACGGTCGGCGAACTCGTCGTTCAGCTTTCCGAACGCGGCGATCTCGGTCGGGCAGACGAAGGTGAAGTCCTTGGGCCAGAAGAAGACGATCCGCCACTTGCCGGGATGATCGTCGCTGGAAACGGTGGTGAAGTAGTCGTCGGGTGCCGAGGCGTTCACCTTCGAGAGATCGCCCCCGATCACGGCCGTCAGATTGTAGGCCGGAAATTGATCTCCGATTGTGAGCAATGCCATGGTCTTTCGCTCCTCCTGTGTCGTGGCGCACATGCTCGGCCCCACGAGCGAAGTCGTTACGTGTTACTGACGAGTACCATCGTGCCGGAATTTCAGTGAAAGTGAAACGTGATGAGTAGCACTAGACTAATAGGTATGACCGATCGAACTTATCAGCCGTCAGTGGCCGGGCTGCGAGCGTTTGTGGCTTTGGCCCGACGCCGCCACTTCGGCGCGGCCGCAGGCGATCTGGGTGTGAGCCAGCCCTCACTGTCGCAGGCGCTGGCTGCATTGGAGACCGGTCTCGGGGTCACTCTGATCGAGCGGACCACGCGGCGAGTGTTCGTCACCACCGAGGGGGAGCGACTCCTTCCGAAAGCGATCGCGGTGATCGAATCCGTCGACGACTTCTTGGTCGCGGTGTCCGGCGTCGGCGAAACGCTCAGCGGCACTGTGCGACTCGGATTCATCCCGACCGTTGCGCCCTACGTGTTGCCGACCGTTCTCCGGGGGTTGGCACAGCAGCGACCCGAACTGACCCTTCGCGTCGTCGAAGACCAGACGGCACGACTGGTGGATCAGCTACGCGAGGGCAGCCTTGACGCGGCGGTTCTCGCGCTGCCCGCCGAGATCCCCGGAATGGCCGAGATTCCGATGTACCACGAGGATTTCGTCCTCGCGCTGCCGGCCGACCACGCACTCGCAGGCCGTAAGCGGGTGGATCCGGCCGCGCTCGCCGACCTGCCCTTGTTGCTGCTCGACGAAGGTCACTGTCTGCGTGATCAAGCCTTGGAGGTGTGCCGGATCGCCGGCGTGCGGCCCGATCTCGGGCACACGCGGGCCGCCTCCCTCGCAACGGCGGTGCATTGCGTCACCGGCGGTCTCGGTGTGACCTTGATACCGCAGACGG
>NZ_JBEXMX010000126.1:0-8996 GCF_040610755.1 Gordonia sp. NPDC003585
GCCGCACCCAACGCCGCGCCGCCTGCGACCACCACCACGGGAACGCACCAGGCAAGCGCTCCCGCCCCGTCGGCCCAGCGCACGAGGTCCTCGCGCCAGGCGTCGAGGTGTTCGAGCAACCAGCGAAACGCGCCACCCACGAATCCGGCGGCCACACCGGCGACCGCCGCTGTCAACGGCAATACCACCAGGTGACGGCGCGAGGGGTCCTGCTCCAACGCCTGGGAGTCGGGATCGTTCACCAGCCCGACCGACGTCAGCGGCGCAAGGCCGAGGTGACCCGGTCGAGGTCCTGCGCCTGTTGCTCCTTCGGCGCCTCCCACAGTTTGGTCGGGAGATCCTCGAGCACTTTGATTGCGGACTCCGCGGCGTCGAGAGCTTCGGTCTTCTCCTCGCCGTCACTTGCCGCAGCGGCGATGAGCCGATCGTCGAGCGCGAACACGGCGTCGTCGAGCCGATCCCGCGCTGCGATCAGCTCGTCGTCGTGCGCGATGCCCGGATTGTTGTGCACGTCGTTGATGGCATAGCGGATACGCCTGTGCAGCAACGCTTCCCGGCTGTTATCGGTGGCCCACGAGTCGGGCGCCCGACTCGGCTTGCCCGGGATGAGATCGGTCGACCGCGCGAACTTGCGGATGCGTTTGTCCGAATCGAACGCGAACCAGGCGGCACCGCCCAGAATGACGAGCGCCACGATCACCGTGACACCGATGACGATGGCCGCGATCATCGGGCGTTCCCCCGGTCCTGTGACCCCCGGCCCTGTGATTCAGACGACTTCATGACCCAACCCTACGACACTCCCTTGGGTGCCTTGCTCGACATGAACCCGAACAGATAGCCCGCGACGCGGCGCATCTGGATCTCGTCGGCGCCCTCGGTGATGCGGTAGCGACGGTGGTGCCGGTAGATGTGTTCGAACGGCTCGTGCCGGGAGTAGCCCCGACCGCCGAACACCTGCATCGCCTGATCCGCCGCGTCGCAGCACAGCCGATTGGCCTGGTAGTTGCACATCGACACCTCGGCCGACGCCGCGAAGGGCCCGTAGGTGTCCATCTTCCACGCGGTCTCGCGGATCAGCGCGCGCACCATCGCGCACCGCGTGTGCAGGTCGACGAGCGGGAACTGGATTGCCTGATTGGTGGACAGCTTCTTGCCGAACGGGGCGCGTTCGTTGGCGTAGTCCACCGCGCGATTGACGCAGTATTGCGCGGCACCGAGACTCGACGCGGCCTGGCGAATCCGATTCTCGTTGAAGAAGTGTTGAACCACCTGCAAGCCGGCCCCTTCGGCACCGAACACCGCCGAGTTGGGCACGCGGACGTCACGCAGGGTGATGTGCGCGTGATCGGTGGGCATGTTGAAGGTCCACAGATACTCGTCGACGGTGAACCCATCGGAATGCGGGTCGACGAGGAACGCGGTGATACCGCGGGCGTTGCCCGGTTCCCCACTCGTGCGAGCGAAGATGATGTCCCGTTGCGCGACATGGATTCCCGTGTTCCAGGTCTTCTCGCCGTTGATGATCCAGTCGTCGCCGTCACGGACCGCTGTGGTCTCCATGTACGTGGCGTCCGACCCGTGATCCGGCTCGGTGATGCCGAACGCGAAGAACTTGGTTCCGGCGGCGAGGCCGTCCACCCACTCGGCTTTCTGCTCGGGAGAACCGTACGCCAGCATCAGCAGCAGGCCGATGTTGTTGCCGACGATCGCGTGTTCGTTCTGCAGATCGCAGTGCAGGCCGAGTCCCTTCGAGGCCAAGTGTTCGCGGATGACGGCCATCGCCAGGTTCGAACCGTCCCGTCCGCCGTATTCGGCCGGGAACGGATACCGGAAGTGTCCTGCCGCGTCGGCGCGTCGGCGTGCTTCACCCAGCAACGCTTCCCATTCGGCATTGGGAAGTCCGCCGCGTTCCCAGTCGGTACGCGCATCCTCGCGGCGATGATCGAAGAATCGGATGTTGTCGTCTGCCTGCTCGAGCGGGACGATCTCGGCTTCGATGAAGACGTCGAGTTCGTCGAGATAATCACGCAGGTGGTCGGGTAGTGCGAAATCCACTGGGAAGACTCCTGATCGGGTTGTTGATTCTGCGGGTCAATTAACGCCGGCGTCAGGGATGCGGCACGGCGAAGTACTTCGGATTCGACACCATCAGCCGGGCACGCACGTCGGCGGCGATCGCCGCGCGGACGTCCGGGTTGTCGCCGTCGAGGGTTCCGTCGCGCAGTTTCGCGACGAGGTCGCGCTGATTCGCGACACCGAGGTCACGCAACCGGGCGGCACTGGCCGGCACCGATTCGGGCGCGGTGAGCAACTGGCGACGCACCACGTCGAGCACGTTGGCCGCGACCCGGGTGTGAAACCTGATGTGCGGCGCCATGTTCTCGGTGACGGGTGCCGACCGGAGGAAGTCGGCGACCGACTCCAGCAACTCGGGCGCAACGGGCGGCCCGAACGGATCCTCCCCGAATGGATGCTCCGGGTCGGCAGCTGCAGCGTCGAGGGGATCGGCGACCCGTTCGGGTTCGACGATGCCGAGATCGAGGAGCGCATCGAATTCCTGCTCCGCACTCCGCCTTCCGATGGCCGCCAGCTCCACGGAGCGTTCAGTGCCGTCGAGGTGCCGGTTCGCCTGCACCGCGCAGATGAGGCCCCACCGTACGGTCGCGAACAGTTCCCACCAGCGCAGTGCCGCGTCGGTCGGGCGCCAACCGGCCTCGGCTTCGTAGGCGTCGAGCAACTCGGCGCGCAGCCCCATCCCCGCCACCGGTTGCGGTGCGGAGAATCGCCACGCCTTGGCGCACAGCCACCCCAGATCCTCGACCGGGTCGCCGACGTGCGCCAGCTCCCAATCCAGCACCGCAGCAATACCTTCGGAGTCGATCATCAGATTGCCCAACCGGAAGTCGCCGTGTACCACGGTGACCTCCGGCGACGGTTCCGGCCGATTGCGGTCCAGCCACCCGGCGGCGAGAACCAAACCGGCCGGCATCTCGTCCCATTCCCTCGGGAACAATCCGGCGAGCGCCGCCAGCGGGTCCGGCATCGACGGCAGAACGCCCAAGCCGCTGCGGTCCATCCGATGGATTCTGGCCAGGATCTCCCCGGCCTGCCCGACAAACCCAGCACGAGCCGTCGCGTACTCGTCGTCGCGCAGAATGCGTCGCGGGATAGATTCTCCGACAACGAAGTTCATCACGAAGTACGGGTAGCCGAGAACACTCTCACCGGCGCCGAGCCCCGAGTCGAGCACCCGCGGGACCGGCACTCCGGCGGCGTGGGCCGCACCGAGCACCGCGGCTTCGATCCCGAGTCCGCCGTCGCCGGTTCGGGCCGACGGAACCGCCCGGACGATGACATTCTCGATCGCATCGGTGCTGCCGCCGCTCAGACCGACGAGGAAGGTGGTTCGGCTTGCACCGGCAGGCAACACCCGCGCCGACTGCGCCACGAGCGATCCATCCTGGGACAGTCGCGGCGCTATGCGGGCAGCCACCTCATCGGCGTCGGTCACCGCGCGCACCTCGAGTTGGTCGTCGGTCCGCTGATTCACCGTCACACCCCTCCGCACCCAGGGCGAATACCCCGATCTTGCGAAGCTAGCATGACGCCAATCACACCCACGTGGCGATGTGACCCGTTCAGTCGCGGGCCGCTTCGGCGCGCAGTGCCGCGGCGTTCACCCGCGTCAGCACGGAATGCAGTTCCTCGAGTTCGGACAGGTCGACACCGAGTTCCGCGACCACGGCGGGCGGAATCGCGAGCGCCTGTTCCCGCAGGTGCCTGCCGTCGTCGGTGAGTGCCACGTCGACGTTGCGCTCGTCATCGCCGCGGCGACGCCGGACGATCAGCCCCGACGACTCAAGGCGCTTGAGCAGCGGCGACAGCGTCGCCGAGTCGAGCTGCAGGGCGGTTCCGATGTCCTTGACCGCGCGCGGGTCGGTCTCCCACAGCGCCAGCATCACCAGGTATTGGGGGTGGGTGAGTCCCAGCGGATCGAGCAGTCGGCGGTAGATCCGCAGAACCGATCGATTGGCCACCGCGAGGGCAAAACAGACCTGCCGTTCGAGCGACAACGGATCATCTGCAGCGGCAATACTGCCCGCCACCGCCTCCTGATCGGCCACCACCGCCATCACCTCCGCTGCCATCACCTCAACTGGGGCGACGACCGCAGAAGTGCGGCCGTCGTGCACCAGTCTAGTGATTCGGTAGCGCGCTATCGATTGGGTTGGTCCGAGCCGGTGGACACGAACTCGGGTTGGTCGATGACGCGCACCCACGAGCCGTCGGCGAGGCGCGCCACGACCTGCGCCCGGGCGCCCGCACCGTCGCGCGGTGGTGTCGACGTGAGTGCCAGGTCATCACCGAAATAGAGTGTCGGGAGCGGGGTTTCGGGCACAAAGGTCGGACGGTGTTCAAGCACCGATGCCCAGAGTTCGCGGATGGCGGCCCGGCCCTCGGTGACGCTTCCAGGTGGATAGGCCATCACCGCGTCCTCGTGGTAGAGCCGGGCGACCGCGTCGGCATCGCCGGCGTTGGAGAACTGGACGAAGAGACGGGTGATGTCCTCGGGCGTACGAGCAACATATGTGGTGTTGTCGGTCATCGTGATCACTCCTTGGTGTTGGTGTCGATGTTCTGCTTCCACCTCCGAGGCTTCCCGGTCAGCCAGAAGAAGTCCAAGTAATGTTCTCGATTCTCCATATAATCTCCAGTTATGGAACTGCGGCAGCTCGAATACTTCACCGCGGTGGCCGACACGGGCAGTTTCACCGCGGCGGCGCAGCGCACCCACACCACGCAGCCGAACATCAGCGCGCAGATACGGGCTCTCGAACGGGAACTCGGCGCGGCACTATTCGACCGCGCCGGGCGTCGCGTCCGGCTGACCGATGCGGGCGCCGCTGCACTACCCGCGGCGCGTGCGTCCCTGCGGTCGGCGGATGCGATGGCCCAGTCGGTGGCCGACGTCAACGACCTCCTGCGCGGCAGTCTTGCGGTCGGCATGGTCGACGGATGCACCATGCAACCGCTGTTTGCTGCGCTCGGCCGACTCCACCGCGACCATCCGGCGATCGAGATCTCGCTGTCCGAGCAGGGCTCCGAGGACCTGATCAGCGCCGTCGGCAACGGCGACCTCGACATCGCGCTCGCCGGTCATGACGGTGACCTGCCACCCTCGCTCGAGTCGCTGACGGTGTTCTCGGAGCGGGTGGTGGCCGCGGCACCGCCGAATCATCCGGCGCTCGAGCACACCGCGTCAGGCGACGAACTGTCGCTCGACGACCTCCGATCCCATCACCTGATCTGCCTGCCCCGCGGCGCGGGAATCCGGACGACCTTCGATCGGGGCGCCCGCACCTTCCGGCCGGCGATGGAGGCGTCCTCACCCGACGCGATCCTCGAACTCGTCGCCGGCGGGTTGGGCGTCGGAATACTCAGTGAATCAATCGTTTCCGGGCGTCGCGACATCACCGGCCGGACGATTCGCGAGATCACCGAGCCGGCTGTCCTCGGCTTTGTGTGGCGCAGCGAGGCCAGCGCGGTGACCCGAGCCTTCATCGCCCTCATTCGTGACGCCTTCGGGATCCGACGCTGACTGCTCATCGGCCGTCTTGGTCGGGCGCCCCGCCACCCAGTCCTCGACAGTCATTCCCCATCGTCCGTACCGCGCGTCGAACTTCTCGGCCCGACGACGCGCGGCCTCTCGTTTCGGCGCCGAGTAGCGGCGACGCGCCCAGGGCGAGTCGGGCCGGGCCAACCGGATCGCACCGACCCAGGCGAGCGGCGGCACGAACGCGCCGACCACAGCCGTGGAGTATTTGCCCTTGGCGATGCAGCAGAGCAGGCAGGCGATGTTGATCGGCAGGTTCGCCGTCAAGACGACCGGTCCCAGTTCGAGACTCGAATCCTCGAGCGGATTGAAACCGAGCGTCGCCATGCCGAGTCCGGCCACCGTCAACGAGACCACCTGGACCGAGAGTTGGCCCTCCCGTGACCAATACACGTCCTTGAGGTGCAGGATGAGCGCGAACTCGTCGAGCACCAGCGACGCACCGACACCGATCATGATCGCGCTGATCTCGGCGGCCGGCGAACGCCCCGCCGCCGCCACCGAGACGAACGCCCCCACGATGGTCAGCACGATCCCGGGCACCGCGTGATGAATGTGTACGCCCCCGGAGACGTTGTCCCGGAAGGGACCTCGGCCCGCGCGAATCAGCCGCGTGATGGCCCGGGTGATCACAAAGGTCACCGTGAACGCCAGAAAGGCAAGGAACAGCGCCAATTGCCCGTCGGTCAGCGGGTCGTGGAGGCGGAACATGGCGGCACCGGTCAGCTGCGCGGCGCGCGCAGGCCGGTGCGACGCTGTTCGATGATCAGGCACCGATCCTCGACGTAGAGCAACCCGGCCGATTCGGCGATCTCCCGCGCCTCGTCGGATCGGATACCGAGCTGCAGCCACAGCGCGGTGGCACCCGAGGCGACCGCCTGTCGCGCCACCTCGGCACACTCGGGTCCCGGACGGAAGACATCGACGAGGCCCACCTGCTCGGGGACGTCGGCCAGCGTCGGATAGACGGTCTCGCCCACGATCTCCTGCGCTGTCGGATTGACCGGGATGATCCGCCACCCATGTTCCTGCATGTACGCAGGCACCTCGTTCGCCGCCTTCGCGGTGTTGGCACTCGCGCCGACCACCGTGATGGTGTCGTAGGTGGACAGGATCTTCTCGACAACGTCGTCGGTTGCGGTCATCGTCCGAGTGTAGAACCGGGTGTCGCCGGTGGGGAGCCACATGCGACGGTGGAGGGGTGACGCCCGTCGAACTGCTCGCCATCGCCATCGCCGGCGTCGGGGCCGGCGCCATCAACGCGCTGGTCGGCAGCGGAACCCTGATCACCTTCCCCACCCTGGTCGCCTTCGGTTTGCCGCCGGTGAGCGCGACGATGTCCAACGCCGTCGGCCTCGTCGCGGGCGGTGTGTCGGGGACATGGGGTTACCGACGCGAGCTCGAAGGCCAGTGGCCACAACTGCGCTGGCAGCTTCCCGCGTCCTTCACCGGCGCACTTCTCGGATGCTGGCTGCTTCTGCATCTGCCCGAGACGGTGTTCGAGGCCGTCGTTCCGGTGTTGCTGATCGGGGCACTGATCCTCGTCGTGATCCAGCCGCGCATCCAGCGCCGGGTGTTCGCACGCACTGGGCTTCTCCACGGCGAGCGGCTCTCGATGACACCGGCCCGCACCGCCGCGATGGTTGTCGCCACCTTCGCGGTCGGCGTCTACGGCGGCTATTTCACCGCGGCGCAAGGTATCCTGCTGATCGGCGCCCTCGGTGTGATCGTCCCCGACGATCTGCAGCGGATGAACGCCGCGAAGAACCTGCTCAGTCTCGTCGTCAATGTCGTTGCCGCCCTGGCATACTCCATCGTCGCCTTCGACCGCATCAACTGGACGGCCGCCGGACTGATCGCAGCCGGCTCCCTCGTCGGTGGCGTTGTCGGCGCCCGCTACGGAAGGCGACTGTCACCCAACGCCCTTCGCGGCGTCATCGTGGTCGTCGGGCTGATCGGGCTGTGGCGGCTGCTGAGTTGACTGACCGCCGATCGATCCTGGATCCGTGCCCGATATTCCGCACCGCTCGAGGTGCGTAGTTCCGCTGCCTGAGGTGCGAGGAGCGCTAGCGACGAGCCTCGAAGGCCTGGTGACTGTCGCTACCTGGTCGCCGAACTCCCCTCTCTCACCAGGCCCTTCGAGGCTCTCGGCTAGCGCCTCGAGCACCTCAGGGAGCGGATGGGGGCCTTCGGCTCAGGCAGCGGAATTCGGGGCCAGATCTACGTCCATGGATCCAGGCTCAGCCGGCGGCGCCTCACCGCCCCGACCGGTCACCCAGCAGCGCCATCCAGTACTCGTCGGGAACCGTCTCGCCCGAGCGCAACACGCGACCGAGTCCGATGGCCATGAACACGCCGAGGATGCCGAGCCACAGACCGAACAGCGCGATCGCCGTCCACGCAATGGCCACCGCGATCGGCCACGGATCGAGCGCCAATACGAGCGGCGCGAAGAAGAAGCCCAGACCGATGTACCAGCCCGAACCCGAACGGTCGCAGCGCAACACGACGCTCAGCCACCGCGGACTCGATTCGGTGGGCGGGCCGGTGGGTTGGCCAAAACGGTTGCGCCCGATCATGGTCGCCTCCTAGAGGTGATTTCGTCTACCCCCAGGGTCCTCCGGTCAAGCGCCGCGGTCCACTACCTCTCAGGTCATCGCGAGTACGGCTGACGTGCCGTCTCGGGATCTCCGTAGGTGATGGCGCGTTCCCGGCGCGAGTCGGTGAGAAGCGTTGCCGACCACGAGATCACCGTGCCCATCCGATTGCGGATACCGGCGAGGAAGGCGATGTGGATGACACCCCACGCCAACCACCCCAACGAGCCCGACAACCGGAGCCGCCCGGCCTGCACGACCGCCTGACGACGTGCGATGTAGGCCGCGTTGCCGAGGTCGCGGTAGTGGAACGGCGCACGGTCATGCTGGCCGTCGACGAGCCCGGCGATCACCGCGCCCACATGCCGACCGCCCTGCATGGCCACCTCCGCGACGCCCGGCAGGTCGTCGAGCGAGCTCATGTCGCCGACCACCCACACATTGTCGTGACCGTCGACCGACAGGTCCGGCCGCACCGGGATTCGGCCCGATCGGTCCTGGGTCACACCGAGCGCGTCGGCGAGCGTCTTTGCGAACGGCACCGCCTCGACGCCGGTGGTCCACAGGGTGGTGCGCGCCGGATAGCGGACCACCTCGTGCGTCGCCTTACTGGTGGTCTCGACGTAGTCCGCGCCGACACCGGTGACATGCACGCCGAGATGGGTCTCCACCCCGAGCCCATCGAGCGTGCGCTGGGCATCCGCGGACAGTCGCGCGTCGAAGCTCGGCAGCACCCGATCTCCGCCGTGCAGCAACAGGACTCGCGCGCGCTCCGGGTCGAT
>NZ_JBEXMX010000127.1:0-8962 GCF_040610755.1 Gordonia sp. NPDC003585
GGGGGGGGGCCGGACAGTGTCCCTGGGGGCTCCATCGTCCTCCTCGCCGCGCCCGCCAGTCCCCGCAGCGCAGCGTGTCGCGTTTGGAGATGTCCGCCGGCGACCGTCGTGTCAATCGCGAGCCGGCGAGCCGCGCCGACGGCTGCCGCGGTGTCGAGTTGATCGGCCGGTCGGTCCGACATCAACGGCGAGTCGTCGCCGGCGGCGAACCAGGCCGGCAGCCGGTCGGCCGTGGCGAGCACATCCGACAATTCGCCAGGACTCCGCACGTCCAGATGTGTTGCGATGGTGTCGAGTTCGCCGGCGTCCCAATTCTCGATCCCAGTGAGATCCATCCCGGTCAGGTTCACCGAGGGTGTCAGCTCTGCTGGTTGTCGGGTAGCGGCGGCTCACTCGACGAATCGGGATAGACCGGCCCGGGCGCAATCGCCTCCGGGTCCGGCAGTCGTGAACGCTCAACGCGTCTGGGTACTTCCGGTTCGACGGGCGTGCGCGCCACGGCTTCCGCCTCGGCGACCGCCTGCGCCACCTTGGGATCCGACGTGAGGGAGAACCAGTCCTCGGTCTCCGACTCGTCCACCTCGGGTACCGGCTCGTCGGTCGACTGATAACGGAAGACCCCGTCATCGCCCTGCACCCCAAAGGATTTGGCGAAGCTCTGCAACGCGGACCCGAAGTCGGACGGCACCACCCACACCGTGCTGCCCTCACCCTTGGCCATCTCGGGCAATTGCTGCAAGTACTGGTAGGCAAGCAATTCCGGCGTCGGCTTGCTCGACTTGATGGCGGCGAATGTCTTCTCGATCGCCTTGGCCTCGCCCTGGGCATTCAGATAGGCGGCGGCGCGATCGCCTTGGGCGCGCAGAATCCGCGACTGCCGTTCCGCCTCGGCACCCAGAATCGCTGCCTGCTTGGCGCCCTCGGCGGCCAGGATCTGGGATTGCTTGGCGCCCTCGGCCGTCTTGATCGCCGACTCGCGCTGGCCCTCGGCCGCGAGGATGGTCGCCCGCTTCTCGCGGTCGGCCTTCATCTGCTTCTCCATCGATTCCTGGATCGACGGTGGCGGCATGATCGACTTCAGTTCCACCCGGGCCACCCGTAGGCCCCACCGGCCGGTCGCCTCGTCGAGCACACCGCGCAGCTGCCCGTTGATCGAGTCGCGCGACGTCAGCGTCTCCTCGAGGGTCATGCCGCCGACCACGTTGCGCAGGGTCGTGATGGTCAGCTGTTCGACGCCGGCGATGTAGTCGTCGATCTCGTAGACGGCCGACCGCGGATTGGTGACCTGGAAATACACCACCGTGTCGATCGAGAGCGTCAGGTTGTCCTCGGTGATGACCGGCTGCGGCGGAAACGACACCACGCGTTCACGGATGTCGACCCGCGCACGTATCCGATCGATGAACGGCACCAGCAATGTCAGCTGCCCCGAGACGGTACGGGTGTACCGACCAAGGCGCTCGATCACCGCAGCCTGCGCCTGCGGGATCAGCGCCACCGACTTGACCAGCACCACAACCACGAGCAGCGCGAACAGAACCAGGATTCCCAGAGCCAGATACTCCATCACACAACACCTTTCCGCCGTATCGCGAACACCGCGGGCCGAATCGACAGCGCGGTTCTCAGCCTCGCCAGACCACCGCCGTCGCGCCGTCGATCTCCACCACGGTCACCTCTTCACCCGGTGCGATCACCTCACCGGCGGTCAGCGCCCGCGCCGACCACACCTCGCCGCCGATCTTCACGCGGCCGTCGCGATCGTCGACCTCTTCGGTCACGATGGCGTGCTTGCCTTTTAGCGCCTCGGTGTTGGTCAGCATGCGCGGACGGCTCAGCATGTGCCGCTTCGCGACCGGCCGGACACCCATCAGCAGCAGCACGGACACCAGCGCGAAGACCACGACCTCCAGCCACACCGGGGCGCCGAGTGCATCGGCTCCTGCGGCGCCCAGGGCGCCACCGGCGAGCATCAGGAGCACGAGGTCACCACTGAATGTCTCCGCGATGACGAAAAGGATCGCGGCGGCCAACCACAGCAGCGCGCTCATGAATCCAGTCTGCCAGAATCCGCCGACGGTGATCGTCGCTCAGCGGTCTCCCGCCGCGGCCGTCACGAAGTCGAGGAGTTCTTCCACCGAACGGAGCAGATCGGTTTCCAGATCCCGATAGTCACGGACCCCGGCCAGCACCCGGCGCCAGCCATCCCGAGGATCGCCCCAGCCGAGTTGCCGGCACACACCGGTCTTCCAGTCCGTGCCCATCGGGACACGGGGCCAGGCGTCGATTCCGACGGACGCCGGTTTCACAGCCTCCCAGACGTCGATGTAGGGATGGCCGCACACCAGGACGTGCTCGCCGACGTCGGCGGTCAGCTTCGCCTCCTTGGACCCCGCCACTAGGTGGTCCACCAGCACGCCCGCCCGACGATGTGGCGCGGGCGCGAACTCGGCCAGCGCCTGTTCGAGATTGTCGAGCCCGTCGAGGCTTTCGACGACGACGCCTTCGGCACGCAGATCGTCACCCCACACCCGCTCGATCAGCGTCGCGTCATGCACTCCTTCGACAAGGATGCGGCTGGCCCGCGCAGTGCGTGCGCGGGTCTTGGGCGCGACGCGTGAACCGGATGCCGTCCGTGTCGGCGCCTGCGGGCCTCGACCGCGAGGTTTGACCAGGGTCACCGGCCGGCCGTCGATCAGGAATGCGGCCGGATGCATCACGAAGACCCGGCTGCGCCCGTGCCGGTCCTCGAGTCGTACGAGGTCACCCGAGTAGCTCTTCTCCAACCCGACGATCGCGCCGCAGAATCCGGTGGCGGCGTCCTCGACGACGAGGTCGGTCTCGGCGGCGACCTCCGGCACGCGCGGCTTGGCGCGCTGGGGTTTCGACAACACATCGCGCCCGTAGCGGTCATCCATCGCGCGCATCCTCACTGTCGGCGTCGTGTTTGCTGTGTCGAACTGGCCGACGCACTACGGTACGCGCGGGACTGCCCAGTCCTCGCTCCGCCACGCCCGGGATTGGGCAGCGGAGACGGCCGCAGCGAGACATCGAAACGCTGCCGATAACCGCCCGCGACACCTCCCGACCCGAGCAGTCATAGCCGAACCGCAACCCATCCACCGGACCTACCCCACGCCCGGCCGGGTGCGCGGAGGTTGCTGCATTGCACTCAGGTATTCACGTTACGATCGATCAGTGGATCCTGATCTACCTGCTGCGATACAAGAAGAACTGCGCCGTCGCTGGTCTGAACCACACCGCAAACACCACACCGTCAAACACCTCGATGAGGTCATTTCCGGTCTCGATACCCTGGCCACAGCGGGCGAAACTTTCGATCACCGATCAGTGATCCTTGCCGCCTGGTTCCACGACGCCATCTACAACCCCAAACGCACGACCAACGAACGCGACTCCGCACGACTCGCACAGAAACTCCTCGGCGCCGACTCAGACCTCGCAGAGGTGCAACGCCTCGTCTTACTCACCAAACACCACGCGCCGCTCAGCACCGACTCCAACGGGATCGCGCTTAGCGATGCCGATCTCGCCGTGCTGGGAAGCGACATCGACAGTTACCGCGAATACGCCCTCAATGTGCGAGCAGAGTACAAGTATATCCCCTCCTTCCTCTACAAAAGACTACGAATAAACATCCTCGAAGAATTCGCGAAACGCCCCTCCATTTACCACTCGGCCACCGCCAAAGATATGTGGGAAAACCAAGCACGATCCAATATCGCGGAGGAAATCAACACCCTGAAGAGCTAGCGGTTATGCCAATCATTCGAAAACATCCCCATCCTTCCACATCGTCCACACGCTTTCGTGACCCTGCGGGCCTTCCTTTGAGAGCACCAGATTGTTGACAATGCCCAAGAAGTCATGCATCGCCCACGGGCTTGAATCCCTGAAGCGATATCTCCCAGTATCCAGCTGACGAACTTCCGTGATGGTGCCTATGTCCGACTCAACCGTCAGGTGCGATCGGTTTCCCCATTGAGTGTTGAGCCCTGCAAACGTTCGCCAGTGACGTATCCGCTTGATTTCCCTGAGCGGGAGGCCCGCAGTCCCCTTCTGTAGCATGCGGACTCCATCCGCAGAAAGATAGATGGCGAGCGGAGCCGAACTCCTCTCTTCCACCAGTCCTCGGATGCGGTGATGAGGGTCTAGCGCGTGTAGGACTTCGCCGGTGGCAGTGTCATAGGCGCACACAGGGCGTTCGCTAAATTGCTGCGATAGGCATAACAGAGGCAACTCATCTCCTCACGATATTGAGTACAGATCGCCACGAGGCAGTTCGAGATCCGCCTTCGATGATCTCCACCGGACTCCGCGATTCGGCAAGCTTTTCAAAAGTTGGACCGATCGGATTTCCGTACTTCCCGACATTCCGCTCGGCCATTCGCGCTACGGCATTCTGGTTCCACATCTTGTCACGCGTCAGCTGTTTCAGGTCGTTGCGCTCTCCAACAACGCGCCGTGCAATGGACTCAGGATCGCCACCAGACCTCAGGTCGGCCAGGCCGCGCTTCGTAATTCCCTTTGCGGCACGGTTGTACCCGACACGCAACCCGGCATCGTGCACCATGTTGACGATTCCGCGCAAGCATGGCTTCAGTCCGAGTGGGTCGATCCAGGTGTGGGGGTTGTGGACGTAGGCGGTGGCACTGTAAGGGTTGGGTGCGATCCCGAGTGGGTCGGGGCTGGTGTAGGTGGTGGTGGCCGGGTTGTAGTAGCGGTACCGGTTGTAATGCAAACCGGTTTCCGGATCATACTGCTGCCCAGCAAACCGCAACGGCGTGCCGACACCCTGCCAACGAGTGTCACCCCACACCGTGCGCGTCGCACGCCCCTCCACCTGCCCCGACACGGGATCGACCAGCTCGGTCGGCGCGTCCGACAGATCGGCGACGATCGCATGAAACTCGTCATCGATCTGGGCTTGCGACCACCCGGCCGGATCCCCGCCGGCCGGCGGGTGCGCACCACCCTGACCGCCGCCGTCGTCGTTGCCGTTGGCGGGGTGGGTGGGGGTGTGGTGGCGGGTGTGCTGTTCCAGCGGCTCGCCCGTATCGGGGTGATAGGTCCAGATCCAGGTCGACGCCGCCCCGGCCGGTAGCGGCCCGCGCGGGGTGTGCGCGATATTGGTTTGGGCCACCACATCATCGCCATCCCAGCCGAACACCACCGTGTCCAACAGCCGCCCACCAGCAGCCGTGTGCGTTTTCGACACCCGACGCCCGAACGGGTCATACCCGTAACGCCATGTGCTGCCATCGGCACACACCACGGTGCGGATCTGCCCGGCACTGGTGTAGGTGAAGCGGGTGACCTCCGGGCCCCGCGACAACCGGTGACGGCGACGCTCCACCAACTGGCCCGCCGCGTCATACACAAACCGATCCCGACCGATCCGGGTGATCAACGTGCCCCGACGCGACACCCGACGATCCCCACCCATAGCTGCCGGACCCGCCACCGGCGACGACGCCACCCCAACGGCAGGCAACCCACCCGACACCGAATCCAACAGCCCAGCCGGCGTGTACGAAAACCGTTCGGCCACACCCCCACCCCGCGCACCCACCACAGTCGTGGCAGTCGCCGCAGTCGTGGTCGCGGTCATCGGCGAGCCCGTGGGGTCAGGGGTGTTGTCGGCGCCGAGGATCCGGCCCTCACCATCCACACCGAACCCGACCCGACCAGCCACCACATCATCGATCGCCGACACATACGTGTCGGCCCGATACGTCCACCGCCGACCCGCCACCACACCACCCGCCGACGACCCCGACGAGGTCGTCGCACCTGCCCGTGTCGTAGAAGCCGGAGCGGTGGTGGCCGGTGCGGTGGTGGCTGGTGTGGTCGTGGCGACGACTTGTTCGATCAGCCGGTCCCGCACATCGAAACGCTGCCGGATGACCGCCCGCGCACCGATCGCCCGCGACACCTCCCGACCCGAACGGTCATAACCAAACCGCAACCCATCCACCGCACGCACCCCACCCCCAACCGGGTGCGCGGAGTGGTGCGCGGAAGTCGTTGCGGCCGTGTCGGTGCGGGTGTCCACGGTGGTGAGCAGACCGGCCTGATCCCACCCGAAATCGGTCACCCACCGACCACCAACACCCGCAATGGTGGTGGTGTCGATGGTGCGGGTCGCCGACCGCGATCGCGGATCGGCGTTCCAGCCGGTGGTGATGCCGTTGATGGTTTCACCGACCACCACCCCTGTATCGGGGTCACGATGGTAGGTGACGACCGCGTCCGCGTTGGCCGCCTCCACCAGTTCACCGGCCTCGTTGAACCGAAACTCGGTGCGCCCGTCGGTATCCGACACCGACGCCACCACCCGGCCCGCCGCATCAAAGGTGGTGTCAGTCCGTCGACCCAACGCATCGATCCGGGCGACCGCCCGCCCGGCCACATCCACCTCGTAGCGGGTGTGCGCGTCGTTGTAATCGGTCTCCCCGACCAGCCGCCCGGCCCGGTCGTAGTCGAACCGCCACACCAAACCGTCCGGGTTGATGACCTCACGAACCTGCAACTGCGTGTCATAACGCAGCTGCAGCCGGCCACCGGTGGCATCGACCATCTCCACCGCGGTGTCCATCGGACCGAACCGCGAGGTCCGCCGGTGACCAGCCTCATCGACCGCGGCCACCAGATTGCCCTCGGCATCAAACAGTGCTTCCTCACGCGTGCCGTCCGGATGCACACGCTCGACCAGTTCCCCATGCACCGTCCACACCAGCCGGGACTCGTTGCCCTCCGCATCCATCACCGACGTCGGGTTACCGAACACGTCATAGCCGTAGCTCACCACCCGCCCGTCCGGATCGATCACCCGCACCGGCCGCCCAGCCCGATCACACTCCACCCGCGTCACCGCACCCGAGGCGTCGATCGTGGCCGCCAGCACCGAACCCGAAGCGCGGTAATCGAACTCGAACCCGTGACCCACCCCATCCGGGCCGACCACCGACACCACATTGCCCCACCCGTCGACCTCGACCTCGCTGACCCGACCCGCAGCATCGATCACCCGCGTCGGGACCCCCAACCCCATGTACTGCACCGCCACACTCGTGCCGTCGGCAGCGGATTCCGCGATGACCAGGCCGTCCTCATCGCGGGTGAATGTGGCCACCCCACCCTCACCCGAGACCACCCGAACCGGGCGACGCCGCTCATGGACGACCGTGGTGATCGCACCCGCAGCCGTGATCTGCTGCCACACCTCACCCGAGGGGTCACACCGATAAATCTCACACCGCACATCACCGAGCACCTCATCACGCCACAACCGCTCATCCACCCCGGCGAACACCGCCGCACCCGCCGCAAGATGCGCCGGCCCACCCGCGACATCCCGATCCGGCAACACCACCCCCACACCGGCCACACCCACCGCGGCCACCTGCTCGATCAACGCCAACTCACCGACCCGCGCCATGCGCGCATCCACATCGACCGAATCGTCCACCGCCAAATTGGTGGCGGTTTGCACCATCACCGACAACACCCCACCCGCCACCGCGCCCGGACCGGTATCCGGCAGATACACCGTGCCGTTGGCAAACACCCCGCCCGTACCGGCCTGCACAACACACCGACCCTGCTGGTCGTAGCCATACCGGTAGACAATCCCGTTACGGTCAGTCCACGACGTCACCCGATCCGCGGCGTCATAGGTGTAGCGCAACGGCCGGCCAGACCGATTGCGTACCCCGATCAGCTGCCCGGCCAACGAATACTCATACCGCGCAACATCACGCGCCTGCGCACCCTCACCCGACACGGCGCCCTCACCCGACACCGACAACCCCAAGACCCGTTCGGTCACCGGATCGGTGTGCACCACCACCACCGCACCACCCGAGGTCACGATCCGGGCCGGCAGACCGGTCTGCGGGTCATAGACGATCTCATGGCAGTGCCCGGACCGGTGCACCACCGCACTCAACCCGACCACCACCGACAACCCCGTCCGCGCCGCCAACGTCGAATCTGCCACCGTGCCAGCCGAATTCACACCCGCACCAGCACCGCCATCGGCGTCGGCGTCGTCGTGCAGCGAGGATCGCTGCGGCCCACGATCGGGGTCGGGCACACGGAGCGACGAGGTGTCCCCGACCATCGAGAACACATACGTCACCCCGGCCGCCACCTCACGCACCCGATACGTGCCATCCACAAACGACAACCGCCACCCCGAGGTGTCCGACGAGGTGACCTCCACACCATCAACCGGATGGCCGAACACCACACCCATCCCGTCCGGCGCGATGAAACTCACCCCGTCCGCGTCGACATCAACACAACAATCCAGCATCGACACCCACGACGGCCCGAACGAACGTCCCGCCCGAAACGACGTGATCAGATGCCGCTCGAACACCAACGGGAACACCCCATCGATGCGCACATCCACATCAACATCGACCACATCACCGGAAAACACATCCACCGGGTCATTGGCACACGCACGACCGAACTTGCCCAACTTGCCCAGCTTCGCCAACTGCGCCGCCTTACCCGCCCCCGGTATCGCCCCCACCGCCGACATCGCGAACTCACCCCACGACATATTCCCCGTCAACGTCAACGCCAACCCGATACCCACACCAATACCCGCGATGATCCCCCCCACCAACGTGCCCAACCCCGGCAACAACGCCACCAACGACCCCACCGTGATCAACACTTCCGAAATCGTCTTCAACACATCAGCATGCTCATCAATCCAATTGCCCAACGACTTCCAAAACGCCTTCCACCCCTTCGGATTCTCCTCAAACGGCGTGTCCTTCTGCCCATCCAACACATCCACCGCGGTCTGAGTGATCGCCTCCATCCGACGATGCACACCCTCACCATCACCCAACAACCGCTCCCACACACCCACCGCCGCCGTATACCGCCCCCACGCCGCCGACAACTGCCCCGCCACCGC
>NZ_JBEXMX010000128.1:0-8723 GCF_040610755.1 Gordonia sp. NPDC003585
GTCGCAGGCAGCGCCGGCCGGTGGATACTCGGCAGGGGAGGCGAGCGCCACTCCCGGCGCATCGGCATCCGAAGCCGGGGCGTCGGCGGCCGAGCCCGCCGGCCCCGCTGGCGACGAGCACTCGACCACGGTCTACAAGCGTCCGGAACCCCCGCAGAGCAGCTGACCTCTACGACCGCCGCCCCATCTGGACACGCTCCGGGTGGGGCGTCGTCGTGTGATCACACGCTCTTCTCAGCAGGGGTGCGGCGCGTCTGTCGCTCGGGCGTCGACGATCGTGCGACGCTCGTAACCGATGCCCACCTTCTCCCCGACGCAGACCACCGAGAACCTGGCGTCGCAGCTGCGCAGGCTGCGGCGATCCAATCGTGCCCAGCGGGTGGCCTCCGAAGGATCGGCGCGGGAACTGGTGCTGGTGGCATTCGCGGTTCCCGCCGCGGCTCTCGTCGTGCTGGCGGTCGTGGTCCTCACCGTCCTGTTGATGGCGGGCAGTGGGCTGACCGGACTCGGCACCGCGGTCGCGTCGTGCTGGCTCGCGATTCACCAGGTGCCCGTCACGATCAGCGGTGTGACGATCGGGGTGCTGCCGCTGCTCCCGACCATCGTCGTGGCGGCTGCGACCGGCAGATTCGCCGCCGCGGCGGCCCGATCGCGCGACACGGTGTCCGAACTCCTCGCGGTGGTGGCGTCCGCGGTGGCCGGGCCCGTTCTGATCACCGCCATGTCGCTCGCGGTCGTCATGGACGGCACCACCGTCCTGCCGATCCAATCGCCCAACCCCTTGCTCGCCTTTGTGTACACCCTCCTCGTCCACGTGGCGGGTGCCGTGGGTGGTGTCGTCTGGTCGCGCCACGGCGACCTGACCGTCCGATGGGGCATCTCGACCACCGACCGACGCGGTATTCGCATGGGCTTCGCGGCAGTGCTGCTCCTACTGGCCGTCGCCGGACTGCTGGTCACCGTGCGGTTGGTGATGCGGCACTCCACACTCGGTGAACTCATCGAGACCGGCAACGGATTCGACGGCTACGTCGGCCTGACGATGCTGTCGCTGATGTACCTGCCCAACCTGATGGTCGGCGCGCTCGCCGTGCTCGTCGGCTCCGACGCGCACGTCGGCACCGCCACCTTCGGTCTGTCCGCGGTGCACGGCGGTCCGGTACCGCCGCTGCCGGTGCTGGCTGCGCTGCCGGATCCGCCCGGTCTGGGACGTGCGGGACTCATCGGCTTTGTGGTGCCGCTCGCCATCGCCGGATTCGTCGCGTGGCGGTGCCGCGACCTCGACCCACGCGCCAACGTGCGGTCGGTCGGTGTCGCCGCGGCGGTCGCAGCGTCGATTGTCGCGGTGTTGACGTGGATGGCCGGTGGTCGGCTCGGAGAGTTCGGCGACGTCGGAATCAGCGTCACCTCGGCATGTGTGTACACACTCGGCTGGATCATGGTGGTCGGCATGCTGACGGCCGCGGTGTACGGCGTGCTGCCGTCGACCAAGGCGGCGCGGTCGCGCGTCGTCGACGACGAGGATGCGCTGCCCGACTGGGACGACGACGGTTTCGACGACGACTACGTGATCGTCACCGACGCGGAACTCGACGGGGAGACCGACGAATTCGAGTACGACGACGAAGATGCCGAGTACGAGGACGCTGAATCCGACGACTTCGACGACTTCGACGAAGTCGAGGATGTGGACGACGAACCAGAGTCCGACGCACCCGTGAATCGTCTGGCCGACGACGACTTCGACGACGACGAGGCCTACGACCTCTACTCGGCGCCCGACCAGCGACCCTGACCCGGCGAGGTCGGTGCGCATGCGCTGACCTGGGCAAACGTGGGGTTGCCGTGCCGAAAAATCTAGGGGAAGAACTTCTTCCCCGGGGTTCACAGTCATCCGCCAGAAATTTCCTGGGGGAGGACACCAAGGGTCGGGGAAGAAGTTTCCTCCCCTTCTTCTGTTGGCGAGGTGTGCAGCCTACCCTGGCGCAGAGACGACCGTCCTCGGCGATTAGGCTCAGACGCGTGAGTTCCGGACCCATCGCAGCACCGAACGGGCGTGTGCCGATCGTGGTGATGGCATCGGGCACGGGGTCACTGCTCGAATCGTTGCTGGCCCGCGCTGCGGATCCGGGCAGCGCGTTCCAGGTCGTCGCAATCGTCGTCGACCGCGACTGCCGCGCGGCGCAGATTGCGGTCGAGAACCAGATCCCGCTCATCAGTTGCCGCCTCGCCGATCACGCGGATCGGACTGCCTGGGACCAAGCACTCACCGAGGCCGTCGCCGCCACGGCGCCCGAGTGGGTGGTGACCGCGGGCTTCATGAAGATCCTCGGTCCGCGATTCCTGGCTCGCTTCGGCGGCCGGGTGGTCAACAGCCATCCCGCACTGCTGCCGTCGTTCCCCGGCGCCCATGGCGTTGCCGACGCGCTGGCGTACGGGGTCAAGGTGACCGGCGCGACCGTGCACCTGGTGGACGACGGCGTCGACACCGGACCCATCCTGGCCCAACACGTGATCGACGTCCTCCCCGACGACGACGTCGACACCCTGCACGAACGAATAAAATCGGTCGAGCGTGTTCTGCTCGCCGACGTGGTGACGAGCGTTGTCACCCGAGGAGTAGTCATCGACGGACGAAAGGCCCACATTCCGTGAACGCGCAGCATCCCGACACCCGTCCCATCCGACGCGCACTGGTCAGCGTCTACGACAAGACCGGTCTGGTGGAGCTGGCGACCGCGCTGCATGAGGCAGGGGTGGAAATCGTCTCGACGGGGTCGACCGCCAAAACCATTGCCGCGACCGGCATCCCCGTCGTCGAGGTGTCCGAGGTGACCGGGTTCCCCGAATGCTTGGACGGCCGCGTGAAGACCTTGCACCCCAAGGTGCACGCCGGGTTGCTGGCCGACCTCCGCAAGGAGTCGCACATCACCCAGCTCGACGAATTGGGTGTCACCGCTTTCGATCTGCTGGTCGGCAACCTCTATCCGTTCACCGAGACCGTTGCCTCCGGTGCCGGCCCGGACGAGTGCATCGAACAGATCGACATCGGCGGACCGGCGATGGTCCGCAGCGCCGCCAAGAACCATCCGGTGGTGGCGGTGGTCGTCGATCCGGCCGACTACACGTCGCTCACCGACGCGCTGAGCGCGGGCGGTTTCACACTCGCGCAGCGACAGGCATTGGCCGCCAAGGCCTTCCGTCACGTCGCCGACTACGACGTGGCGGTTGCGGAGTGGATGTCCACCGTCGTGTCGCCGGCGCAGGAGAGTCCGGAGTTCCCGGAGTGGACGGGTGCGACGTGGTCGCGATCGGCAGTGCTGCGCTATGGCGAGAACCCGCATCAGGCGGCCGCCCTCTACATCGACAACGCGGGCAGCGGGGGCCTTGCGACCGCAGAGCAGTTGCACGGCAAGGAGATGAGCTACAACAACTACACCGACTCCGACGCCGCGTGGCGCAGCGCGCACGACTTCGACGCACCCGCCGTCGCAATCATCAAGCACGCCAACCCCTGTGGCATCGCCGTCGGCGCCGACATCGCCGAGGCGCACCGCAAGGCGCACGCCTGTGATCCGGTGAGCGCCTACGGCGGTGTGATTGCTGCCAACCGCGAGATCACCGTCGAGATGGCCGAGCAGGTGGCCGAGATCTTCACCGAGGTGATCATCGCCCCGGGCTTCGCCGACGGTGCACTGTCGGTGTTGACCCGCAAGAAGAACATTCGCGTCCTCGTCGCGCAGGCCCCGACCGATGGGGGCCTCGAGACCAAGCCGGTGTCCGGTGGACTGCTCGTGCAGCAGCGCGACGTCCTCGACGCCGATGGCGACAACCCGGCCAACTGGACTCTTGCAGCCGGTGACCTGGTCGATGCGGCAACGCTGGCCGATCTCAAATTCGCTTGGCGTGCATGCCGTTCGGTGAAATCCAACGCGATCTTGCTGGCCAAGGACGGTGCGTCGGTCGGCGTGGGAATGGGGCAGGTGAATCGCGTCGACTCCGCGCATCTCGCAGTCAAACGTGCGGGCGACCGTGCCGAGGGAAGTGTTGGCGCGTCGGATGCGTTCTTCCCCTTCCCCGACGGTCTGCAGGTTCTGTTGGCCGCCGGTGTGAAAGCGGTTGTGCAGCCCGGCGGGTCGATCCGCGACAACGAGGTGATCGCGGCGGCGGCCGACGCCGGGGCGACGCTGTATCTCACCGGGGCACGGCATTTCGCTCACTGATCTCGCGCTGCTGGTCGTCGCCGGGTTCGGCGCCGGTCTGATCGGCTACATCACGGGGCTGGCCTCGGTGGTCAGCTATCCGGCGCTGTTGGCCGTCGGCCTGACCCCGATCGCCGCGAACGTGACCAACACCGTTGCCCTGGTGGCGGTCGGTGTGGGCAGCACCGCCCAATCCGGTCGTGCGTTGCTCGACGGCGATCGTCGTCAACTCGTCGGCGGTGCCATCGCGTCGCTGATCGGTGGTGTGGTGGGCGCGGTCTTGCTGTTGGTGACTCCGGCAGGTGCTTTCGAGGCGGTCGTGCCGTACCTGGTGGCGATCGCCGCCCTCGCGCTGCTCGTGCAGCCGACACTTCGACGCCTGGCCACCAGCCATGCCGAGCGGCCGTCGGTGTTCCTGTTGGGCGTCACCGTGATCGGGATCTACGGCGGGTACTTCGGTGCGGGGGCAGGCATCATGATCCTCGCGCTGCTCCTGGTGGTCACCAGCGAACCACTGTGGCGCGCAGCGCTGTCGAAATCGTTGTTTCTCGGCATCGCCAACACCGTTGCGGCGATCGGTTTCATGATCTTCGGTCCGGTCCACTGGTGGGCGGCGCTGGCCATGGCGGTGGGTTGCCTGGCCGGCGGCTGGTGTGGTCCGCCCGTGGTCAAACGACTGCCCGCCGGGCCCCTCCGGATTGCGGTGGGGCTCGGCGGGCTCGGTCTCGCGGTGTGGCTGGCCCTGCGCTGAGAACAGTTCAGCGCTGCGGGGGAATGGGATTGCCGTTCTCGTCCGAGCCTGGGGGATAGGTGCCGTTCGCGTACGGGTTGAAACCGTTGGTGAACAGAGTCGCGACGTCGAGGCCTGGTTCGATCTGCCCGATCCGAACCCCCTCGTCGACCCAAACCTTGAACTCCTTCGGATCGATCACCCCGCCGGGCACCGGGATTCCCGCACTCTTCCACTGTGCGACGAACTTTGTGTTCTCGTTACGCCCACGCTTGTTGATGATCTCGGTGAGCTTGGCGACCACCTCCTCGCGAGGATGAAGCTGCGCCCACCGGACGGCTCGAGCGTAGCCCTGCACGAAATCGACGACAGCATCCTTGTTCTGTTCGATGAAGTCCTTGCGGAGGACGGTGGTCGAAATGGCCAGCGATCCGATGAGATCGGTGTCGCGGAACAGTTCGTGGAGCCCGCCTGCCTGCACTGCCACATCCTTGAAGATGGTGCCGAGATTGCTGATGTCGATCTGGCCGGAGCGCAGCGCCTGCTCGGTGTTGATGGGTGGCACCACGGTGAGGCCGACCTGCCGAATCTCGCCATCCGACAGCCCGTTTCGATGAAGCCAGGCGTTGATGACGTACTCGTGATAGGCGCCGAGGGTGTTGATCCCGACCTTCTTGCCGATGAAATCGCGAGGCGCCTTGATACCGCTGCCTTCCAGCGAGTAGTAGCCGGAGAACGTCTGCTGGTCGGAGCCCACATCCGAGATGACCGCGGTGATAGGTGAACCCGCCTGTTGGAGTTTGGCCACCGACCCGTTGAATGCGGCACCCACGTCGACCTGGTTGGTGGCGACGGACTGGATATCCTGCGGCCCACTCGTCGTGTCGCCGACCCACTTCAGTTTGATCTTGCTGAAATACCCCAGCGCGTCGGCCAATTCGTACCATCGAACCGCCGACGTCTGTCCCTGATACCGGATGACCACCTTGCCATCCTCGACCTGTGTCGCGTTGGGCGAGCAGGCGGTGACGACAGCCGCCGCCAAGGCGACGAGAGCGAGGAGGAACGCAGTTGCGCGGCGTGGACGCCAGGTGCGAGTCATGTTCGTATCTCCTGTCTCTGCCCGGTCAGTCACGCGCCACGAAGCGATCACCGGATACGGCCACCGATGGGCTGCCGTCGGGGCCAACGGGGACGTCACCCTCGATGGTTGTCCGGAACAGGGTCCGTCGAACGTCGAGGTGGTTGATGTCGCTGGGTGCCAGGTGTGCCGTGGCTCGGTTGTCCCAGACCGCGACACTGCCCGCACGCCAACGGAATCGAACCGTGTAGGCGGGGTTGGTCACCTCGTCGAACAGCAGATCGAGCAGGGCGTCGCTCTGGCGGCGCGAGTAGCCGATGATGCGGCTGGTGAACCCGGGTGTCACGAACAGGATCTTCTCCCCGGTCCGCGGATGGACCCGCACCACCGGGTGCTCGGCGACCAGCGGTGCGGAGGCCACCTTGCGCCCGTACTCGCTGGCGTCGGTGAACACCGGTTTGCGTCCTCCGAACCGATGTTCGGCGCGCAGTCCGTCGACGAGTTCCTTCAGCGACTCCGGCAGCCCCGCATATGCGGCAGCCAGATTCGTCCAACTGGTGTCGCCGCCACGCTCCGGTGCGACGTCGGCGCGCAGGATGGTCACCGCCGGTGGATTCACCAGCGGGGTGACATCGGTGTGCCATTCGCTGGTGTAGCTTGCGGCCTTGACCCCGAATTTGCGTTCGTACTCGCGGTTGTCGACGGTGAGGATCTGCGGGAACTCGGTGGGGGCGTCGTCGTCATAGGGGTGCGAGTCGGTCACCGCCCCGAAGATGCGCGAAAACGCGATCTGCGCAGCGTGATCGAGGTCGTGCTGATCCCGGAAGAACAGCACCTTGTGTGCGTGCAGTGCCGCGACGAGCGCGTCGGCGGTCTGCGGTGGCAGCTCGCGCGACAGGTCGATGCCGTCAACGTAGGCGCCGATGTTGCCTGCTGCGCGGTGCAATTCGAGATCGATGATGGTCGTGTCGTCTGTGATGGTCATGGTTGTCCGTTCGTGTTCGATGATGGGTTGGCAGGTAAGAAAACTCAGCGACGCGTCGACAAGAAGGGTTCGCCCGAGACGGAATTCGACTTTCGCCCATCGACTCCCACGGGTATGTCGCCCTCGACGGTGGTGCGATGCAACACCCGCACCACGTCGAGATGCCCGAGGTCGGTGGGGGCGAGGTGAATGGTCGCGCGGTTGTCCCACACGCCGACACTGTCGGGCGTCCAGGCGATCCGGACGGTGTAGGCGGGATTGGTGACCTCGTCGAACAGCAGGTCGAGGATGCGGTCGCTGCGCCGAGCGCTCAGTCCCACTATGCGGCTGGTGAATCCGGGGTTGACGTAGAGCAGTTTGCGGCCGGTCACCGGATGCACACGCACCACGGGGTGCTCGCTGATGATCGGTTTGTCCCGGGTGAGGCTCTCCGATTCCGATCCGTCGCTCCACTGGGGTGCCCGCCCGCCGAAACGGTTCTCGGCGTTGAGCCCTTCCAGGAATCGCTGCAGCGACGCAGGCAGATTGTCGTATGCGGCAGCGAGGTCGGCCCAGGTTGTGTCGCCACCGAACTCGGGTACCAGTTCCGCACGCAGGACTGTCACCGCCGGCGGATTGACCAGCGCGGTCACATCCTGGTGCCAGAAGCTGGCATAGCTGTACTGGCGCCCGCCCGCACGGCTCGCGTACGTCCGCGAGTCGACCTCGAGGATCTCCGGAAACCCGGCCGGCGACTTGTCGGTGTAGCCGAGCGGATGCGCACCGGTCACCGGGCCGAAGTACTCGGTGAAGCGGATCTGCTGGTCGTGATCGAGCCGTTGGTCGCGGAAGAACAGCACCTTGTGCTCGAAGAGTGCGTCCCGCAGCGCATCACCCACCTGGGCGGTGATGTCGTCCTTCAGGTCGATCCCGGATACCTCCGCTCCGAGGTAACCCGCGATGGGTTCGACGGTGAGCTGTGCGGTATCCGTCTGGCGGTTCTCGATGACTGAGGTCATGGTTGTTGTCTCCTGATCGGTGAGCCGTATCGGCGGTCTGGACTGCCGTTCTTCTCGACTATCGATCGGCGCCACACGGGCGCAAGGAGGGCATCCACATTGTGGAAACGAACGGCGATTCTCGGGCCAATCGGGTCGGAAAAGTTCACCCTGCACACAAGGATTCACCCGCATCGGTCTGTGGGTGAGCATTGGACGCGACAGCTCACCGCTGAGTGCCCACCGGTCGAGAAGGAGGCCATCATGGATCTGAACCAGAAGGCCCGCACCGGATCTCAGTCGGTCGAGCGGGCGATTGCCGTGCTCTTCGCCTTCGACGGTGAGGACGCGGCAATGTCGCTCACCGATGTGGCCGATCGGGTCGGTCTGCCCGTGAGCACCACTCATCGCATCGTCGGAGCTCTGGTCAAGGGTCGTCTGCTCGATCGGGGGGCTGACGGCAACTATGTGATCGGGCCCGGCATCGTCGACCTGGCCGCACGCGCATTGCCGGAACTCGATCACAGTGCGGCAGCTCCGCATCTGCATCAACTGGCGGCCGAGATCGGCATCACCGCGAGCCTGGGCATGGAGGTGAAAGGCGAAGCCGTGACGGTCTACTCGGCGCATCCGCCGATTCGGTGGTGCAACCAGCAGATCCCGGAACCGAGAACGGCGTTGGACACCAGCGCGATGGGGCAGGCGATCGTTGCCTTCCATGCCGGCGGTCGTCGGCCCGCACTGCGAC